>JALAHE010000258.1 GCA_022712075.1 Galactobacter sp. | reverse complement strand
GCGGGTGGGAGGGCCTGGGCGCGGGGGCGTGCGGTGCGTGTTCCGGCCTGACCGGCTCCTGAGCGCCGTCCATGCGCCCTCCTGCCTGCTGTGCTCCAAGGTGCCACGGGATAGACGCCAGCCTATCCCGCTCGCGCCCCGGGCCCCTTGAACACTCAGCAGACCATTGCCTACAGCAGCGTCTGAAGCACCCCACCGTCGAGGCGGATCGCCGCTCCGTTGCTGGCGACGGAGAGGGGGCTCGCTAGGAACGTCACCGGCGCTGCAATCTCGTGCGGCTCCAAGAAGCGTTGCAGGAGCGAGCTGTCCCGCACCAGGGCCTTCCTGAGGTCTTCGGCCATCATCCCCTGAGCCGCAGCGATGCCCTCCACAGCCCGCTGCACTCCTTCCGAGTAGGTGGGGCCTCCGAGCACCGTGTTGACGGTGACCTCCGTGCCCTTCGTGAGCTTGGCAAGGCCGTTGCCGAGCGCCAAGACGGCACCCTTCGCCACGCCGTAGGGAAGCATGTCGCCCGGAACGTTGACACCCGCTTCACTGGCCACCGTGATGATGCGACCCCAACCGCGCTCTAGCATGCCGGGGAGCAGCGCGCGGGACAGGCGCATCGCCGCCAAGAGATGAAGTTCGAGGTAGTCGTTCCATTCCTGGTCTCCGACGTTCCAGAAGTCCGAGACGTCGAAGCCGCCGGCATTGTTGATCAAGACGTCCACGCGCCCCGCGGCCTCAATGAGGTGCTGCACCCCGGCGGCGCCGGAGAGATCGGCGACAACCCCCTCGGCGGAGCCACCAAGCCTCTGCACGGCCGCATCGACGCTGGCTTGGCTCCTGCCGTTGATGATCACGTGCGCGCCTTCCGCGGCGCAGGCGGCGGCGATCGCGAAGCCGATGCCCTGGCTCGATCCAGTGATGAGTACTCGCGTCCCGTTGAGCTGGAGGTCCATATGCGTCCTTCCGTCGACCCTCCACAGGGTCATGACTTTCCTAAGCAAGTGAAAGTGGACCAGATTTCACTTTCCTAGGCAAGTCATCCAGTAGACTGAGGCCATGCCCACCTCCCCTGCATTCACCCCCGCCGAGTTGTCGGTCTGGTCCAGCCTGGCCACCCTCCTGGAGTGGCTGCCGGCCGAACTGGACGCCCAGCTGCAGCGGGACTCCCAGATGAGCCACTTCGAGTTCGGGCTGCTCTACGCCCTCCGCTCAGCGCCGAAGGGCACCTTGCGCATGAGTGAACTCGCGAATTACGCCAACAGCACGCTCTCGCGCCTCTCGCGTGCGGCGGTGCGGCTGGAGAAGCGCGGCTGGATTCGGCGAGAGCCGGACCCTGAAGACGGGCGCTTCACGCTCGCAATCCTGCTTGAGCCCGGTCGTTCGGCGGTCTCCGACGCGGAACCGGGGCACGTGGCCCTGGTGCGGGAAGTAGTGCTCGACGCCATGACGCCCGAACAAGCGAACACACTGCGGGACGCCGCCAAAGCCATCTCGGCCCGCCTCCGGCCCGGGGCCAGCTGGACCCCCTGAGCGAAACTCAGATCCCCCGGCCTTCGCTGAAAGGGGCGATCGGGTAAAACAAAAAGGCCCCCAGGATTCCTGGGGGCCTTTGCCGTGGTGGCTCCGACCGGCGTCGATCCGGTGACCTAACGATTTTCAGTCGTTCGCTCTACCAACTGAGCTACAGAGCCGAATGGCCATCTTTCGATGGCCATTCAGGTTCTACGTCGTAACGGAGAACCGTTGCGACCCTGACGGGACTTGAACCCGCGACCTCCGCCGTGACAGGGCGGCGCGCTAACCAACTGCGCTACAGGGCCTTGTTCCTGGCGCTTTCTGCGCCGTTCACAAGATGAAACTTTATCAGAGCTTCTGACCGCTTCCAAATCGAGGATTCCTCGTTTGGCTTCAGCCGTACCCCCAACGGGATTCGAACCCGTGTCGCCGCCGTGAAAGGGCGGTGTCCTAGGCCACTAGACGATGGGGGCCTGCCCGTGGATCGCTCCACGTGCACGCACCATCCTAAGGGAATCCGAGCGCGCACGCGAACGCGGCGCCTCCGCGCACCGCCTACCCTGGGTTCATGCCGTTCCGGGTCAGCGCAGACGCCTTCCACCTCGCCGCCACTGAGGCCTTCAAGCTCCTCCCGCGGGAGCTGCTGGAGCCGCTGGATAACGTGCAGATCTTCGTTGAACCGCGCTACGAACCCCTCCCCCACGAGCACCCCGACACGCAGCTCTTCGGCTACTACGACGGCGTGGCCCTCACCGAGCGCGGCATCGACGAGTTCGGCCGCCTCCCCGACCGCATCGTCCTCTTCCAGGAGACCTTCGAGGAGGAATGCAAGGACTGGGCCGGCATCGTGCGCGAACTGCGCATCACCCTCGTGCACGAGATCGCCCACCACCTCGGCCTGTCGGAGGAGCGCATCCACGAACTCGGCTGGGGCTGAGCCCTCGCCGCCCACCCGGCCACGCGCCGTCGGGCACTCACCCCTGAACACAGCACGACGGCGGGTGGTCCCCTTCAAGGGGACCACCCGCCGTCGGGGCGAAAGGGCTCAGGCGCCCGGCAGCTTGTCGGCGTTCGCCACGGCGAAGTCGTAGTAGTCGCGGTGCTGCAGATCGGCGGCCGCCGCGTCGTCGATGTAGACGAACACGTGCGGGTGCAGCTGCAGGGCGGAGGCCGGACAATTGGAGCTCACGGCGCCCTCGACCATCTTGGAGATCGCGTCGGCCTTGGCCTCGCCGGAGGCGATCATGACCACGGAACCGGCGTCGAGGATGGTGCCGATGCCCTGCGTGACGCAGTGGATCGGCACGGCGTTCATGTCGCCGTCGAAGAAGCGGGCGTTGTCCTCGCGGGTGCGCGGGTGCAGCGTCTTGACGCGCGTGCGCGAGCCGAGCGAGGAGCCGGGCTCGTTGAAGCCGATGTGGCCGTTGCCGCCGATGCCCACGATCTGCAGGTCGACTCCGCCGGCGTCTTTGATGGCCTGGTCGTAGTCGAGCGCCGCCTGGCGGGGATCGCCCGTGTTGCCGGCGGGAACGTGCACCTGCTCGGGCTTCAGGCCCCAGGGCTCGGTCACCGTCGCGGCCACCACGCGGTGGTAGGACTCGGGGTGGTCCTCCGGCAGGCCCACGTACTCATCGAGCGCAAAGCACGTGATGCCGGAGACGTCCAGGCCGTTCTCCTCGATCTCGCGGCGCACGTACTCGTAGATGCCCAACGGGCTGGATCCGGTGGCGACGCCGAGGACCAGGCGCGGGTTGTTGGCGATGGCCTCGGCGACCTTGGCGCCGGCCTGCGACGCCGCTGAAACAGGGGTGGGTGAGATGACGACATCCATACCCCCCAGCCTATGCTGGGAGGCGGGTTCGCTTGGGCAGAAGACAGCGTTGTCTCGGCCTGTGACGACCCGCCCCCAGCCAAGGAAGTCATCGTGCGTCAGATCATCCATTCAGCCCGCCGCCTCGACCGCGTTCAGGGGGTGCCGGCGTCCCTGCCGGCCCCGGCCGGCAACGAGTGGATCGCGGTGAACGACGGCGTGCTGGAGGCCGAGGGGCGCGGCGCCACCTGGCGCTCGCTCGGGTGGGGCGACGCCGCCGTGGTCGACGCGGCCGGCCGCCTCCTGACCGCCGGATGGGTCGACCAGCACTGCCACGGCGCCGCCGCCGTGGACTTCGACGGCGAGGCCGACTACTCCCCCGCCGTGCAGGCCCACCGCGCCCACGGAACGCGCTCGCTGGTGGCCTCCCTCGTGACCAATCCGCTGGACGTCGAGGCCGCCGCGGCGAGCCGCCTCGCCGCCGCTGTCAAGGCCTCCGACACCCTCGTTGGCATCCACCTCGAGGGCCCCTTCCTCGATCACGGCCACAAGGGGGCGCACGCGCCGCAGCACCTGCGCCCCGCCGCCCTCGCCGATGTGCAGCGCCTCTACGACGCCTGCGACGGCGAGCTCAAGCAGATCACCCTGGCCCCCGAGCACGACGAGGGCCTCGCGGCGACGCGCTGGCTCGCCGAGCGCGGGGTCGCCGTGGCCGTTGGCCACACCTCCTGCACGCGCGATGTCGCCATGGCCGCCTTCGACGCCGGCGCCTCGGTGCTCACGCATGCCTTCAACGGCATGCCCGGCCTGCACCACCGCGAGCCGGGGCCGCTCGGCGCCGCCCTGGATTCCCCGCACGTCACCCTCGAGCTCATCGCCGATCTGGTGCACGTGGCGCCCACGCTCATCCGCACGCTCTTTGCTGCGGCGCCGGGCCGGGTCGCCCTCATCACCGACGCCATGAGCGCCACCGGCTGTTCCGACGGCGAGTACATGCTCGGCGAGCTGGCCGTTGACGTGCTTGAGGGCGTGGCCCGCCTGCGCGAGGGCGGCTCGATCGCCGGTTCCACGCTCACGATGGACGAGGCGGTGCTGCGCACCGTGGGCTGCGGCGTCTCGGTGGCGGACGCCGTGGCGGCAGCAACCCTCACTCCGGCCCGCGCCATGTCGCTTCCGGCCTTCCCCGCGGTGGGCGCGCGGATCGATCCGTTCCTCGTGGACGGCTCGGGCGCGGCCGTCGCCGCCTGAGGTCTTGCTCGCCCCGGCGGGGCGGCGGTCGGCGCGCGACGCAGGTCGGCGCGCGCTCGGGCGCTGGTCCGGGTCGGCGCGCGCTCAGGCCGTGGCGTGCAGGGCGGTCGCGGCCACGGCGACGTTGACCTCCGTGCCCGCCTCGCGCAGCGCCGAGACCATGCCGGCCGGCGCCGCGTCGTCGGTGATGAGGCCCAGGCCGGGGACGGCAGGGAGGGTGGCAAACGCGCTCTCCCCCAGCTTCCCGCCGTCGGCCACCACATAGGCGCGCCGCGCGCGCCGCGCGATGAGCGCGTTGACGACGGCCTCCGACTCCTCATCCACGGAGAAGGTGCCGTCCTCGGAGATGCCGTTGACGCCAATGAAGGAGATGTCACACGTGAGCTGGCTCAGCGTCGCCTCGGCGAAGGGGCCAACGAGTTCGTAGGAGTGCGGGTGCATGACGCCGCCGGAGACGACCACCTTGATGTGGGGGCGCACGGCGAGCGTCGAGGCGATGTTCACGGAGTTGGTGACGACGGTGAGGGCCGCGCGGCCAGTGTCGTCGCGCAGATCGGCACGCATGCCGAGCATCTGCGCCAGCATGTCGGTGGTGCTGCCGCCGGAGAGGCCCACCACCATGCCGCGGCTGACCAACGAACTAGCGAGCGAAGCGATGGCCCGCTTGGCGCCGTCGTCGTCCAAGCGGTAGCGCTCGGGGAGGTCGTAGGCGAGGGAACCGCGCGTGGCGCCGCCGTGCGTGCGGACCAGGAGCTGGCGCTCGGCCAGGCCGACGAGGTCGCGGCGGCCCGTGGCCGGGGAGACGGAGCGCTCCTCGACGAGGCGCACCACGTCCACGGAGCCCTCCCGGGCCAGCGTGGCCAGGATGATGTTGCTGCGTTCCGAGCGATTCACACCGCCCCTCCTTCGCTTGATCCGTGCTCCTGATGCGGCCGTGACGCCGGCCGGGTGCGGGTGTGGGCCCGCGCTAGCGCGAGCCCACACGGCCACCCACTCTAGCTTTTCTCCACCCGGCGGCCGTCCCGGGGGAGGTGACGGGATGCTGTGCATCGCCGCCTGCCTCGGGGCCTCGGCCTACTTGACCGAGCCGGCGGTGAGGCCGCCGATGAGCCGCTTCTCGATGAAGAAGAAGAGGATCACCACCGGGATGATCGAGACGATCGAGACGGCAAAGACGAACTGCCAGCTCGTGGCGTACTGGCCGATGAACTTGGTCAGCGCCACCGAGAGCGGCTGGTTCTCCGCGGTGGAGAGGATCACGAGCGAGGCCGCGAACTCGTTCCACGCCGAGACGAAGGTGAAGATCACGGCGGTCACGATGCCGGGCCACACAAGGGGCAGGTTCACCTTGAACAGCGTGCGGAACTTGCCGGCGCCGTCCAGCTGCGCCGCCTCGTCCACCTCCTTGGGCACCGCGGCGAAGAAGGAGTGCATCATCCACGTGGCGAAGGCCAGGTTGAACGCGGCGTTGATGAGGATCATCGCGAGCCACGTGTCGGCCAGGTTGAAGAGCAGCATCTCCTTGAAGAGGCCGGTCGTCAGGATGGCCGGCTGCAGCATCTGCGTGAGGATCACGAGGGCCATGAAGGCCATGCGGCCGGGGAAGCGGAAGCGCGCGGTGTAGTAGGCCGCCGGCATCGCCACGAGCAGCACGAGCAGGGTCGCCGCCACCGAGATGATGATGGTGGAGGCCATGTTGAACGGCAGCGGGGTCTCTGGCGTGGACCACATCTCGGTGTAGTTCTGCCACTGCCAGCCGTCCCGCGGCAGGAACTGCGAGTCGTAGGAGAGGATCTCCTCCTTGGTCTTCACGGACCCGAGGAACATCACCACGTAGGGGATCAGGAAGACGAGCGCGATGATCAGGCCGATCACCATGCGCCCGATGACGCGGCCCTTGGTGGCCTGGTCTTCGACGGCAAGGAACGCCATGGCTCAGACCTCCTTCAGGGGCTTGACGACGCGGACGTAGATGACCACGATCACGGCGACGACGGCGAAGT
Source organism: Galactobacter sp. (assembly GCA_022712075.1). Lineage (GTDB taxonomy): Bacteria > Actinomycetota > Actinomycetes > Actinomycetales > Micrococcaceae > Galactobacter. The sequence goes on along the minus strand of JALAHE010000258.1, from coordinate 11,658 downwards.
TGAGCACCGAGAGCGCCGAGGCCCAGTCGATGCGCTGGTCGTCCTGCATGACCTTGAAGATGTAGGGCAGGAGCGTGTCCGACTCGTAGCCGGGGAGATCACCCGTCATGACGCGCAGGATCGGCAGGTTGTTGAAGACGTTGATGATGTTGATCAGCACCGCCACGGCGAGCGAGCCGCGCAGCTGCGGCAGGATCACCGAGAAGTAGGTGCGCAGGCGACCCGCGCCGTCCATCTTGGCCGCCTCGATGGTGTCCGCCGGGACCGACTGCACGCCGGCCAGCAGGGTGTAGATCGTGAAGGGGAGCGAGACGAAGACGGCAACAACCATGGCAGCACCGAGCGCGAGCGCCGGGTCCTTCGTGAAGCCGATGCCCTCGCCGCCGACCAGGCCGAAGCGCTCCAACAAGAGGTTGAAGGGGCCGTAGTTCGGGTCGAGGGAGTAGTAGAAGACCGTGGTGGTCATGACCACGGAGGCGGCCCACGGGATGACCACGGCCATGCGCACGAGGCGGCGGCCAGGGAACGGCTTGGAGAGGAACTGGGCCAGCACGAGGGAAATGATCACCGTGAGCGTCACGACCACGACCACCCACACGAGCGAGTTCCACAGGATCCGCGGCAGGTTCGGGTCGGTGAAGATGTGGCCGAAGTTGGAGAAGATGCCCCAATCGGGGTCCTTCTTGCCCGGGACGGCCCAGCCCTTGTCGAGGCCGGCCTGGGAAATCTTCCGCAGCGAGTTGAAGATCATGTAGCCGGCGGGGAAAACCACCACCACGAGGATGAGGATGATCGCCGGGGCAAGCCACGGCAGGGCCTGCAGGAAGCTCTCGCCATTCAAGGCACGACGCCGCTTGGGCACCTTCCCTTGGCTTGGCACGGGAATGATGGTCATGGGTTCTCCAGGGGCGCGTGAGTGCTAAGGGGAGGCGCCGCGCGTCCGGGAGGGAACGCGCGGCGCCGGGTGGGTGCCCCAGCGGGGGCCGGGGCACCCGAGCGTGATCAGGAGGCGGCGTCGGCCTTCGCCTGGATCTGCTTGAGCACGTCCGCTGCGGGAGACTTCTCGATCTGACCCGTCAGCGACTTCAGGGCGCCGTCGGTGGCGGCCCAGGCCGGGTTGGTGGTCGGGTAGAACTTTGCGCTCGGCAGCAGCTCGAGGAAGGGCTTGAGCGTCTCGTCGGAGGACATCGCGGTGGCGCCGGACTTGGTGGTCGGCAGGAAGGACTCGCCCTTGACGAAGCCGAGGTAGACGTCATCGGAGAAGAAGTAGTCCATGAACTTCTTCACGGCGTCCTTCTTGGCCTGGTCCTTGGAGAAGGAGGCGAGGCGGTCGGCGACACCCAGGGTCACGGCCGAGCCGTCCTTGGTGGCGGGCTGGGCGATCCCGTAGTCGAGCTTCGGGTTCTCCTTCTTGATCTGCGCCACCGTCGGCGGGAGGGCGTAGACGAAGCCCATCTTGCCCTGGACAAAGCCGGACATCATGGGGGTGCGCTGCGTGGAGCCCGGGTTGGACTGGGTCACGCCGGCGTCGATGAACTTCTTCATCTCGTTGAACGCCTCGAGGTTCTGCGGGGTGTCGACCGTGATCTCGGACTCGGTGCCGAAGCCGCCACCGGCGCCGAGCGACCAGATCATGGCCTCGGCCTGGGCCTCCTCGGAGCCGAGCGGCATGCCGTAGCCCGGGTTGCCGGTCTTGCCCTTGACGGCCTTGGCGGCGGTCAGGAGCTCGTCCCAGGTCTTGGGAACCTCAACGCCGGCCTCCTTGAGGAGGGCCTTGTTGTAGAAGAGCGCACGCGCGGAGGCGATGAGCGGGAGGCCGTACTGCGTGCCGCCCACCTTCTCGTTGTCGTTGAAGGTGTCCTGGAAGTTGGCAAGGGTCTCCGGGGAGGTGATCTCGTCGGCCTTGGCCAGGAGATCGTCGGCAACGAAGCCGGAGATGGCGCCGCCGTTGTAGATGTCCGGGGCCTGGTTGCCCTGGATCTTCGTCTTGAGGACGGTCTCCAGGTTCTCCCACGACTCGACCTGCAGCGTGATCTTGATGCTGGGGTTCTTCGCCTGGAAGTCGGCGACGATCTTCTCCCAGCGGGCCTTGGTGCCCACGCCGTCAACGCTGGTCTTGGTGTCCGAGTAGGTCGGCACCAGCATGTTGAGGCTGACGGACTCGCCGCCGGCCGCGCCGGAGGAGGAGCCGCCCGCGGCGCCCGAGGAGCTGGAGCCCCCGCTGCCGCCGGAGAAACCGCAGGAGGACAGCGCCATGGCGCCGATGGCGCCGATGGCCAGTGCGCTGGTGCGCCAGGTCTTCTTCATCATGGTGGACTCTCTCCCCGAAAGATCATTCGATCCGACGGTGTGCGCGGAAGTGATGTTTTAGCAGTGTTATCGCTCACACAGTTGCAAGTATGATCATCATTGTGGGTGTCCTGCGTCACGTCAAGAGGAAATCCGAGATTGTTTACACTCCTCACATACTTGTTTCACGGCCGTGATCTGCGAGGAGCGGTTGGCCGCTCAGGGGCTGGTGATCACTGCGGCCAGCCGCGCCACCTCGGCCCGCATGGCCTCGCGCGCCGGACCCAGGTACTTGCGCGAGTCGACGAGCTCGGGATTGGCTTCAAGCACCTCGCGCACAGCGGCGGTGAAGACCTTGTTCAGGTGCGTGGACACGTTGATCTTGCGCATACCCGCAGCGACCGCGCGCTGCAGCAGCTCGTCGGCCACGCCGGAGGAGCCGTGCAGCACGAGCGGCACGGGCACGGCGGCGTGCAGGCGGCCGATCAGGTCCAGGTCCAGCGCCGCGGTCCTCTGCGTCATGGCGTGCGAGGAGCCCACGGCCACCGCGCGGGCGTCACCGCCCGTGTCGGCGACGAAGCGCGCGGCATCGTCCGGGTCGGTGCGCACGCCCGGCGCGTGGGCGCCGTCCTTGCCGCCCACCTCGCCGAGCTCCGCCTCCACGAACACGCCCACCGCGTGCGCCTCGCGCGTGATCTGGGCCGTGAGGGTGCGGTTCTCCTCGTCCGGCAGGTGCGCCGCGTCGAACATGATCGAGCCGAAGCCCAAGCCGAGCGCCTCGCGCACGAGCGCGGGGTCCATGGCATGGTCGAGGTGCAGGGCCGCGCGGGCCGGGGAGGCCTCGGCGGCGGCCCGGCTCGCCTCCGCGATGGGCGCGAGGCCGCCGTGGTACTTCACGGCGTTCTCCGAGATCTGCAGAATCACTGGGAGGCCGGCGTCCGCCGCGCCGCCGAGGATCGCCTCGGCCGACTCGAGGTGGATGACGTTGAAGGCGGGCAGGCCGCGGCCGGCCGCGACGGCCTCCGCGATGAGCTCTGAGGTTGAAACGAGGGGCATGCTGGCTCCTTCTCGATGGGTTCGTGAGTGAACGACGGCGGGTGAAGACAAGGCGGTCGGCCCGGGCCGGGTGCCGGGCCAGGTGGGCCGGGCCGGCGACGGCGCCGGATCGGGTTCCGGTGCCGGGTGACGGCTCGGGCCCCGGAGCCGGGTGCCACCCAGGGCGGGCGCACCGCCTCCGGCGAGGGCCGCACGCCCGGGACGTGGGCTCGGGCGCCGCCGCTCAGGCGGCTCGGCCCTCAGGCGAAGCTCACGCGCCCGAGGAAGGCGGCGGCGTCGGGCCCTAGCTGACCGGCAACGGGCGCCTGAACGGCCGAGGCCGACCACGCGACGGCGGTGCGCAGCGCCAGCTCGCGGTCGGCGCCCTCGGGCGCCGCGCCGAGCCGGCCGGCGACGCTGAGCCAGCCGGCCACGCCGGCGTCTCCAGCCCCCGTTGGATTGCCGCGCAGCTCAACGCCGAGGCTCGCGCGGATCCCGACGGGGTCGGCTCGCGTGTGATGGCTCATACCCTCGGCTCCGCGGGAGAGCAGAACCGAACCGGCGCCGAGCGCGAGCAGCGCCGCGACCCCCTCCTCGGCCGTGGCGGCGCCCGTGGCGGCGAGCAGCTCCTCGAGATTCGGCTTGAGCAGGTCCGCCCCGGCCTCGGCCGCGGCGAGAAGCAGCGGCCCGGAGGTGTCGACGACGGTGTAGACGCCGGCGGCCTTGAGCGCCCGGACGGCGCTCGTCAGCCGGGAGGCGCTTGCCCCGGCCGGCCAGGAACCGGAGATCGTCGCCGCGCGGGCCTCCCCCGCGGCCCGCGCCACGGCGGCGTCCCACGCCTCCCACTCGGGCCCGCCCAGGGCCGGCGCGTATTCGTTGAGCACGGTGGTGCGCCCCGAGTCCTCCACGAGGGCGGTGCTCGAACGGGTCTCGGCGGCTGACTCGACCCACGCGCAGGGCACGCCGGCCGCTTCCAGCTCGGCGGAGAGCCGGCGGCCGGCCTCGCCGCCGCGCGTCGACACGGAGAGGACCTCGTGGCCGGCCCCGTGCAGGATGCGCGCCACGTTGATGCCCTTGCCCCCAGCGCGCACGGTCGCCGCAGGGACGCGCAGACTCTCGCCGAGGTCCAGGGTGCCCACCGCGATCGTCGCGTCCAGCGCGGGGGCGGGGGTGATGCACGCGATCACGGGCGCTCCTCCTCTGCGTCGAGCGAGGCCTCGAGGGCCAGGGCCAGCCGCCTGGCCCCCACGAGCCCGGCGTCGCCGCCCAAGCGGGCGGGCACGATGGCGGGCGCCGGCATGAAAGACAGGCGCTCCGCCAGAGCGGCGCGCAGCGGCGTCAGGAGCGACTCGCCAGCTTCGGAGAGCCCGCCTCCCACGATCACGCGGTCGACGCCGAGGAGGCCAACCGACCAGTGCAGCGCAAAGGCGAGGGCCTCGACGGCCTGTTCCCAGGCGGCGGCCGCGGCTGGGTCGCCCGCCTGGGCCCGGTCGAGCACCTGCTTGGCGCCCTGCACGGCCTCGCCGCTCAGGCGCTCGTACGCGCGGGCGATCCCCGCCGCGGAGGCGATGGTTTCGAGGCAGCCGGTGGCGCCGCACGAGCAGGCCAGACCGCCGGGGACTGGCACGTGGCCCAGCTCGCCTGCACCGGGAACGTCGACGCGGCGCTCGCCAATGAACGCGGTGGAGGCGATGCCCGTGCCGATGACCACCACGAGGGTGCACGCGGCGCCGTCGCGCCCGGCGCCCTCGGCCAGTTCTGCCTCGGCGGCGGTTCCGACATCGTGGCCGAAGGCCAGGGGCACGCCCAGGCGCTCGGCCAAGGCGTCCGGGATCGCTGCGTCGCGCAGGCCCAGGTTGGCCGAGAACACGGCGCGCCGGCGCCGGGTGTCAACGATCCCCGGAAGGAGGAGGGCGGCGGCACCCGGCCGCTCGCCGTCGAGCACCTCTGAGGCGATCCCTGCCAACTGGCTGAGGAGTGCCTGTCCGCTCGAGTCGGCGTGCGCCAGCACGCCGCGGCGAAGCGCGGGGCCGAGCTCACGCCCGGCGCCGCGCGCCACCGCCGCCTTGATGTCGGTTCCCCCCACGTCCAGCAGGAGCAGGGGGGCGCGCTCAGGCATCGTCGCCGTCGAGGATGATCGAGCGCGTCAGGTGGCGCGGCTCATCGGGGTTGAGGCCGCGGGCCAGGGCGCGGTCGAGGGTCACGCGGTGCACACGGGCCAGCTCGGCGAGCGGGTGGACCTCGGGGTGGTGCAGGTAGGCGCCGCCCGTGACCTCGACCTCGCCGCGCAGCGCGGAGGGGCCGTCGCCGATGAGCCACGTGACGCGGTTCGGGCCGGCGATGGAGATGGGTCCGTGACGGTACTCCTTGGCCGGGTAGGACTCGGTCCAGCCCTGGACGGCCTCGCGCATCTTGAGGCCGGCCTCGTTGGCCAGGCCGTAGGTCCAGCCGCGGCCGAGGAACGTGAACTGCTCGGCGTCGATGAGGTCCTGGCCCGTGGGGGTGTCCACGGCAACGCGGGCGTCCTCGACGGCGGTGCCGAGGTCGATGCCGGAGTCCGTGAGCAGGTAGGCAAGCGCCGTCGTGGCGAAGCGGGTCTGCACCACCGAACGCTCGTCGGCGTATGGCAGGGCAACGATGCGGTCGGCGAGCGTGACGATCGGGGTGTCGGGGTCGCCGATGATCGCGACGCTCGGGAGGACGCCCTTGAGCTCGGTGAGGACCTCGAGGACCTCGGTGGTGGTGCCGGAGCGGGTGATGGCCACGAGCAGATCGTAGTTCTGCGCGCGCAGGCTCAGGTCGGATTCCGAGGCCGAGAAGGCGTCGGTGAGGCCCTGGCCTGCGAGCTCGCGGGCCTTGGCCCAGGACTGGGCCATAAACCACGAGGTGCCGCAGCCGATGACGGCCACGCGCTGCCCGGGGGCGGCGATCGGCTCGGTGTCGCGGCGTTCGCTCGCCTCGGCGATGGCGCGGGTCCACACCTCGGGCTGCGAGCGCAGCTCCTCCTCCATATAGGTGCTCATGTGCGTGCCCTTCCTGCTGGTGGCTGGTCCGGGCGCGCCGGGGAGGCGGATGGGCCTCCCGCGCGGCGTCGACACCGGGGATGTGATTGGTCTTGATCGTTTCAAGTGCTTCTTGAGCATAATCTCTCACATCGACGCCGAGGGGAAGGGTGTTGTGCAGGTTTTTGGGGGCACGCCGGCCTGGCCGGCGCGCAGCGCGCGCCTCGCGCGCGAGCCCGCGCACGCGTACGCGTACGCGCACGCCCAATGATCGACGGCGTCCGGCCGACATCCAGCCAAGCGTCACCGCGGCGTGACCTCCGGTTTACGCTCGATATTCGCTCGCGACTGTGGTTTATGTTGCTTATGTGACTAGTGTTGCCAGAGGTGTGTGAGTTCCGTATGGTGTTCGAGTGACGTTGATCCGATCGTGATCTTGGCCCCGCCCAAGATCACGGACCGTGACCCGCTTCGCACCACACGCAAACTGTCATCTGCAGTGAGGAAACATCATGGCTTCGCGACTCACCCTGGGCGCCTCGGCTTGCACCGTCGCGCTCGTCGCCGCCACCTTCACGGGTGCGGCCGCCGTGGCCGAGCCCGGCGCGCAGGCCCCCGCCGCCCCCGTGCAGGCCCAGCCGGCCACCGCCGCGCCGAGCCAGGCCGAGGTCAAGGCCGCCAAGGTCGACCCCGCCGCGAAGTCCGCCATGGTGCAGCGCCTGCAGAAGTCGCTCGATGACACCTCCAAGCAGCTTGAGCAGGTCGCCGAGAACGCGCAGACCTCGTGGGACAAGCTCTCCGAGGCCCAGCAGCTCGTGCTGACCCGCCAGGAGCGCGCCAAGGCCGCCGCCACGCAGGCCAGCGCCGCCCAGCAACAGCTCAAGGACGCGCAGGAGCGCGTGGGCCAGATCGCCGCCTCCGCCTACCGCAACGGCGGCTACGACGCCACGACCGCGGAGCTGCTCTCCGGCGACCCGCAGGCCGCCCTTGATCGCGCCCGCACCCTCCGCACGCTCTCCGATTCCAGCACCCGCGATCTGCGCTCCTCCGAGGCCTCCGCGGCCCTTGCGACGCAGTGGAAGGCCTACGCCGACGCGACGCAGCGCTCCGCCGAGCAGGCCGTCTCCGCGCAGACCGAGGCCGAGCAGCAGGCCCAGCAGCAGGCCTCCGGCTTCCGCGAGGCCGTCGAGAAGAACACGACCGAGCGCTCCACCCTGCTCTCCCGCCTCGCCGAGCTCAACGGCACAAGCGTCAAGGACGAGGAGAAGGCCCAGCCCGAGCGCGAGGAGAAGGCCCGCGCGGCCGCCCTCGCCGCCGCCAAGGAGGCTGCTGCCGCCAAGGCCGCGCAGGAGGCCGAGGCCCGCCGCGCCGAGGAGCAGCGCCAGGCCGCCGAGGCCGCGGCCGCCGAGGAGGACGGCTCCGTGGTGGACGGCATCGCCCGCCCCGCCGAGCTCGCCACCGAGACCACCACCGAGGATCAGGGCACCCAGGATTCGTCCGACGGCGGCCAGGAGGAAGGGTCGTCGTCGGACGCCGGCTCCTCCGCCGAGGACACCAGCGACGCCGAGCAGCAGGCCGCCGACGAGGCGGACGCCAAGGCGAAGGCCGAGCAGGAGGCCAAGGACAAGGCCGATGCCGAGGCCGCCGCCCAGGCCGCCGCGGACAAGAAGGCTGCCGAAGAGGCCGCCGCCCAGGCCGAGCAGGCGAAGAAGGACAAGGAGGCGGCCGAGGAGGCCGCCGCCAAGGCCAGCGCCGCCGAGAAGGCCGAGGCCGCGAAGCAGGCAGCGCAGGAGGCCAAGGCGAAGGCCGAGGCGGCCCAGAAGAAGGCGGCTGCCGAGAAGAAGGCGGCCCAGGAGGCAGCCGCTAAGGCCGCCGCGAAGAAGAAGGCTGCCGCCGAGGCCGCCGCCAAGAAGAAGGCCGAAGCCGCCGCCGCTGCCAAGAAGAAGGCGGAGCAGGAAGCCGCCGCCAAGGCCGACGAGGACGACACCCCGTCCACCGGCTCCTCCTCCAAGGAGGCCGCCATCGCCTGGGCCCTGCAGATCGCGGGCAACGACAAGTACGGCTACATCTTCGGCGCCAACGGCCCCACGTACTTCGACTGCTCCAGCTTTGCGCTGACGGCCTTCAACAAGTCCGGCGTGAGCATGACCCGCACGTCCACGAGCCAGTACAAGAACGCCCCCAAGCACATCCCGCTGAGCCAGCTCAAGCGCGGTGACCTGGTGTTCTCCTCCAGCAACGGTGGCGCCTCGATGTACCACGTGGCCATCTACATCGGCGACGGCCAGGTGGTCCACGCCCGCAACCCCAGCGCCGGTATCTCCACCACCCCGCTGAGCTGGGTCAACAACCTCTACCCCATGGCCGCCCGCTACTGAGGCAGCCCCGCAGACGCCGAACGGCCGGTTCCCGATGCACGGGGAGCCGGCCGTTCGTGCGTTCGCTTGGTGCACGGATGACGGCACAGGCCGCCTGGCACGGGACGCCTCACCCACCCACAGCGCGACGGCGGGTGGTCACCTTGAAGGTGACCACCCGCCGTCGAGCTCTGGAGCCGTGGGCGCCCGGAACGCTCAGTCGTCGCTGGGCATGGGGCCGAAGTCGGCGCGGTTCTCGACGCGGCGATCCTTGCGGTTCGGGACCACAAACACCGGTGCCTTGGAGTGGTGGAGCACGGCCTGCGAGGTGGAGCCCAGCAGCACGCCGGCGAAGCCGCCGCGGCCGCGCGTGCCGGTGATGACGAGGCGCGCCCGCTCGGATTCCTTGACCAGCACCTGGCCGGGGATGCCCTCGACCACGGCGGTCTCGACGTCGAGGCCCTTGAAGTGGTGGCGCAGCCACAGGGCGCCGGCGTCGATCTGCTCGCGCATCTCGGCCATGACTGCCTCGTAGTCGATCGCGGCGGAGACCCAGGCCTGCGTGCCGGTCAGCGGCGGGAGAGCCCAGACGATGCGGAGGCGGCAATCGCGCGCCTCGGCCTCGCGGGCGGCGTCGAGCATGGCCAAGCGGGCGCGCTCGGAGCCGTCCACACCGACCACCACGACGTCGTCGACGTCGGTGCGCTCGAGGGAGCCCTTGGGGACCACCACGGTGGCGCAGTGCGCGTGCGGCGGCACGGCCGAGGAGACGGAGCCGAGGATGCGGCCCATGAAGCCGCCGCGGCCGCGGGAGCCCATGACGATGAGCTTGGCGTTGCGGCTGTACTCGAGGAGCGTGCCGGCGGCGTCGCCGGTTTCGACGTACGCGCGGACCTTGTCGGGGCCCACGAACGTCACGTCCTTGACCTCTGAGCGGCGGCGCTCCAGGTCGGCAAGGGCGTCGCGGAGCACCTGCTCGGCGCCGCGGCGCAGCGACTCGTCGTCCAGGGCGGCGTAGCCGGCGTCCATAGCGGTGGCGACGAAGGTGGGGATCGCGTAGGACATCACGGCCTCCACCTCGAGGTCGCGGCGGGCCGCCTCGGCGGCGGCCCAGGCGAGGGCATCGAGGGACTGTTCGGAACCATCCACTCCCACCACGATGGCCCCGGCACCCGGGGTTTCGCGGCGGAGGTCGTCGCTGGCGCGGTCTTCGCGGGGGGCATCTTGCGCGGCCATGGTCACCACTCCTGTTCGCTTCGAGGAAGTGCTCCCATTGAACACCCCTCACCCCATTTCTACACGTTGTAGAAAGAGATTCTGGTCACATTGGGGCGTGGGCGTGTCTATACCGCGAAATCCCGAGGGAAAGCCGTCGGCGCGCCGATAAACTAGCTGTCATGTCAACTCGCACCAGCACCCCCGCACCCCGTGGTGCCCTGGACCGCTACTTCAAGCTCACCGAGCGCGGTTCCACCATGGCGCGCGAGGTTCGCGGCGGCTTCGCCACGTTCTTCGCCATGTCTTACATCGTGGTTCTCAACCCCCTGATCCTCGGCATCTCGCCGGACTCCGCCGGCAACACCCTCGGCGTTCCGCAGGTCGCCGCCGCCACCGCGTTTGTGGGCGGCGTGCTCTCCATCATCATGGGCCTCTGGGCCAAGCACCCCTTCGCGATCGCGACCGGCCTGGGCGTCAACGCCCTCGTCGCCGCCACGATCGCCACGCACCCCGGCCTGGCCTGGCCGTCCATGATGGGCCTCGTGCTCATCGCGGGCGTCATCATGTTCATCCTGGTGCTCACCGGCTTCCGTACGGCCGTCTTCAACGCCGTGCCCGCCGGGCTCAAGACCGCGATTGTGGTCGGCATCGGCTTCTTCATCACGCTCATCGGCCTGGTCAACGCCGGCTTCGCCCGTGCCGGCACCGGCACCCCGCTGACCCTCGGCATCAACGGCCGCCTCATCGGCTGGCCCACGCTCGTGTTCGTGATCGGCCTGCTCCTGACCATTGCGCTGCTGGTGCGCAACGTGAAGGGCGCCATCCTCATCGGCATCGTCGTGGCCGCCGTGATCGCCAACGTCCTGCAGCTCATCTTCAAGATCCCCGGCAAGGTCGGCGCCGACGGCACCGTCACCCCCACCGGCTGGTCCCTCGTGGTTCCCGGCTCCGACTTCACGCTGACCGCCCCCGACCTCTCCCTCATCGGCAAGGTCGACTTCGGCGCGTTCTCGCCGTCCTCCCTCGGCGCCATCGCCGCGATCCTGCTGGTCTTCGTGATCCTGCTGTCGATTTTCTTCGACGCCATGGGCACCATGGTTGGCCTGGCCACCGAGGCCGGCTCCATCGACAAGGACGGCCAGATTGAGGACGTCAACAAGGTCCTCCTCGTGGACGCGGCCGGCGCCATCGCCGGTGGCGGTTCCTCCGTCTCCTCGAACCAGATCTTCGTGGAGTCCTCCGCCGGCATCGGCGAGGGCGCCCGCACGGGCATCGCCGCGATCGTCACCGGCCTGCTGCTCATCGTGGCCATGTTCCTCTCGCCGCTCGTGAACTTCGTGCCCTTCGAGGCCGTGGCCCCGGCCCTCGTGTGCGTCGGCTTCATGATGATGCGCCAGGTCGTGAACATCGACTGGAAGGACATGGGCATCGCGATCCCGGCCTTCCTGACGGTGGCCCTCATGCCCTTCACGTACTCCATCGCCGACGGCATCGGCGCCGGCTTCGTCTCCTACGTGTTCATCCGCGTGGTGCAGGGCAAGTCCCGCGATGTGCACCCGCTCATGTGGATCATCGCCGCGCTGTTCGTGCTGTTCTTCGGCATGGGCGTCGTGGACGGCTGGCTGGGCGTCAACGCCTAAGCCGCGTCTGCGCGGCGGCGTCGTCGTGCTGTTGCCGTGCGGCCCGGTACCCCGTGGGGGTGCCGGGCCGCCGGCGGTTCGGGGGCGCGCGCCGCGCTGGGTGCACTTTTTGCGGAT
>JALAHE010000257.1 GCA_022712075.1 Galactobacter sp. | reverse complement strand
CTCCGATTCTGAGAGACAAGGGATGGTGGCTCAGCGGTCGAAGAAGGCGATCTCCCGCTCGAGCGACTCGGCGATGGCCGCCTCCATGAGCGCCACCGTGGGCCCGTCGGCGCCGGCCGCGATCGCGTCCACGCGGGCCGTGGCCTCGGCGGCGGAGGCGGCGAAGCCAGGATCGGCGTAGCTCGTGACCCAGGCCCGCGCCTCGGAGTTGGCGTCGGCCGGCAGCATCCGGGCCAACCGCTCGCCCACCTCGGCGTAGAGCACAAAGCATGGAAGCAGGGCCGCCGCGAGGGCCTCGTAGCCGTCCGCCTCGGCCGTCGCGAGGTGTTGCGCGTAGGCCGCGGTCACGGCGTCTGGCGCCGGGACCTCCGCGCCGAGCTGGAGGTGCAGCTGCGGCTCCTCCTCGCGGCACGCGGTGGCTGAGGCCGCCCAGAAGGCAGCGTCCTCGGTGGCGCCGCGCGCCTCGGCCAGCCCCGCCGCGGCGTCGAGCCGGTCGGCGTAGTCGGCAAGGTACGCGAGGTCCTGGCCCAGGTAGCGGTGCATGAGCCCGGCGTCCGGGTGGCCGGAGGCCAGCTGCGCCACCACGGAGGTGGAGTAGGTGGCCTCCGCGCGCGGCGCCAGGCGCAGCCACGCGCCCGAGGCGGCGCCCAGGCCCGGCGCCCCGGCCCCGGCCCAGAGCTCGCCCAGGTGATTGACGGGCCCGTGACCCGAGCCGATCGAGAGCCGGTCGGCGCCGGCGAGGGCCGTCGCCAGGTAGTCGCCGGCGGCGCGGGTCGCCGCGGGCCAGGCGAGTCCGCACGCGGCGAACGTCGCGAGCGCGGAGGAGAGCGTGCAGCCCGTGCCGTGCGTGTTCCGGGTGGGCAGGAACGGGTGGCTCAGGCTCGTGACCTCGCCCTCGGGGGAGACGAGCACATCCGTCACGGTGCCCGACGCCGCGGCGTCGCCCCCCGGCGCCGACGTCGCCTCGGCGGGGACGTGGCCGCCCTTGCCGAGCACCCACACGCGGTGTTCCCTGGCCAGGAGCCGGGCCTGCGTCACCAGATCGGCCGTGCAGGACGCAGCTGCGTGGCCCAGGAGTGCGCCGAGCTCCGGGGCGTTGGGCGTCACGATGTCCACGTGGGCAAAGAGCCGCGACATGGCTGCCTCGCCCTCGGCGCTGAGCAGGCGGTCGCCGCTCGTTGCAACCATGACGGGGTCGAGGACCACGGGCGGGCGCGCGCCGGCGGCCTCGAGCGCCGCGAGCTCGCCGGCCACGGCGTCGATCACCTCGGCCGAGCCGAGCATCCCGACCTTGATGGCCGCGGGCGGCACATCGGAAAGCACCGAGCGCAGCTGCTGCACCAGGAAGTCAACGGGCGGCACGTGCACGCCCTGCACGCCGCGCGTGTTCTGCGCCGTGAGCGCCGTGATGACGCTCATGCCGTAGCCGCCGCACGCGGCGATGGCCTTCAGATCGGCCTGGATGCCGGCTCCGCCCGAGGGGTCGGAACCGGCGATGGACAGGACGGGAAGGCCCAGGCGCCCCAGGCCGGGAACCGTGCCGCTCACGCCGCCGCCTCCCAGGCCGCCAGGAGCGAGGCCGCCGCGGCGCGCGGGTCCTGCGCGCCCGCCACGGCCCTGACCACCGCCATGCCGGCGGCGCCGGCGAAACGCACGCCAGCGGCGTCGGGCAGGTCAAGCCCGCCGATCGCGACGCACGGCAGCGCCGTGGAGGCGGCCACGAGGCCCACGCCGGCGTAGCCGAGCGGTTCGGGGGCGTCCGGCTTGGTGGGCGTCGCGTGCACGGCGCCCACGCCGAGGTGATCGACCACGCCGGCGCCGAGCGCCTCGGCCGCGGCCGTCTGCTCCACGGTGGAGGCGGAGAGGCCAAGCAAGGCGTCGGGACCGATCAGCCCGCGGACCGCGGCGGCCGGCAGGTCCGACTGGCCCACGTGCACGCCGTGGACGTGCTCGGTGACGGCGCGCGCCGCGAGGTACACGTCAACCCGGTCGTCCACGACGAGCGCGGCCCGCCCGGCGAGGGCCTCGCCCATCGCGATGAATGCCGCGAGGACGTCGCGCGTGGGGGAGTGCTTGGCGCGCAGCTGGATGATCCCGGAGCCGCCGAGCGCGGCCGCGAGGGCCACGGCTGGCGCGTCCTCGAGGGAACACACCGAGGTGTCAACCACGGTGTAGACGCGCAGATCGGGGGTGGGGCGGTTCATCGAAGCTCCTGTGCGTGATCGGTGCCGGCGTCGCCGGTGGGGAAGAAGGTGCGCCCGTGGTGCGGCCGCGGGTTCTCTGGAATCTCGTGGGGCGCCGGGTTTCCGGCGGCGGCGTGGGGGTCCGCGGCGTCGGCGCCGTCCGTGTCCTCCACGGGGGCCACCGTGATGCGCTCGCCGTGCGCCAGGGCCGGGTCCGCGGGGTCGAGGAGTGAGAGCTCGTCGAGGAACGCCACGGCGAAGCTCCCGGGCCCGCGGGACGAGGCGGCTGCACGCTCGGCCGCCACCGAGTAGAGGGCGTGCGCCACGGTCGCGGCCCAGGCCGCCCGCGTGCCGGCGGACGCCGGGGTGCCCTGTTCGGCGTCGCCGCCGCCCTCGGTGCCGTGAGGCGCCCCGGCCGGCCACGAGTCGTCGTGCGTCAGGACCCCGGCCAGCGCTGCGACCACGGAGCCGAGCGCGCAGCCGCCGCCCGTCACGCGCGTGAGCCACTCGGAGCCGCCGGCCACGCGCCACACGCGCTCGCCGTCCGTGATGAGGTCGGCGGGGCCGGAGATCGCCACGGCGCCGCCCGTCTGTCGCGCCAGCCGGGCCGCCGCGTCGAGGACGTCCTCGGGGCGATCGGTCGTGTCGGTGCCGCGCCCGCCCGCGCCGGCCCCGGCCAGCGCCGCGACCTCGGAGGCGTTGCCGCGCACCACGGTGGGGCGGGCCGCGCGGAACTCGTGGGCCAGGGAGGTGCGCACGGGCAGGGCGCCGATCGCCACCGGATCGAGGACCCACGGCGTGCCGGCGGCGTTGGCGGAGGCGATGGCCTCGCGCATCGCCTGGGCCTCCTCCGCGTGCGGCGTGCCCAGGTTCACCAGGACGCCCGTGGCGATCGAGGCGAAGGCACCGGCCTCGCCCTCGGTGTCGTCCATGGCCGGGGAGGCGCCGAGCGCCAGCAGCACATTTGCAGTGAACTGCTGGACCACGGTGTTGGTCAGGCACTGGATCAGGG
>JALAHE010000256.1 GCA_022712075.1 Galactobacter sp. | reverse complement strand
TGTCCTCGATGCGGATGTCGCCGCGATCGTGGAAACGTGCTGCCTTCACCGTTTTCAACCTCTTTCCAAGGGTGAGTGTGTGATCTTCACTGATCACTGCCCAAGCTATGCCCGAGCGGCGGCAAATGCCCACAAAGGTGATATGAATGACACCCTCGCCCGTGGTGCGGCCCCTGTGCCCCTGCTACGCGCGGGCGCGCCCGTGTCCCCGCGCGCGCATCGCGCGGGCATCAAGCTGCACGGTCGCCGCGGTGGCCTGCCTCTAGGCTGGAGGTCATGGGTAGCAGCCACAGCCACGACGCCCCGATCGCCGACCCCGTGCGCAAGCGCCGGGCCACGGTGACGCTCCTGTCACTCCTGATCCCTCTGGCCCTCGCCACGCTCGCCGGGCTGATCCTGCTCTGGCCGGGGCAGGGCAGCGACCGCGTGAGCCTGGGGCAGCCCTATTCCTCGCAGGACGGCGTGCAGCTCATCTCCGCCACGGTCACGCGCGTGGAGTCAGGCAAGGACGCCTGCACCGATAAGTCGAGCGCGGACGCGAACGGCGACTGCGTGGTGCCGTACGTCTGGCCGGCGGGCGCCTCCGGTGAGGTGCCGGTGGAGATCTCCCCGGAGCTGCGCGACCAGCACCCGCCCAAGGTCGGAGACAACGTGCGCCTCGTGTACTTCGAGGCCTCGGGGTCGGGAGCTGACGCCTCCGCCACGATGATCGACTACGACCGCTCGGTCCCGCTGGCCCTGCTCGCCGCCCTCTACGCGCTCGTGGTGATCCTCGTGGCGCGCTGGCGCGGCGTCCGGGCCATCCTCGGCCTCGGCTTCGCCTTCCTCATCATGGGACTGTTCATGTTCCCGGCCCTCGTGGCGGGCAAGCCGGCGCTGTGGGTGGCGCTCGTCGGGTCCGTCGCGATCATGTTTGTGGTGCTCTACTTTGCCCACGGCTTCACGGCGCGCACCTCCACGGCGCTGCTCGGCACGGTCTTTGGCCTCGCCGTCACGGCCGGCTTGGCCATCTGGGTCACCGATGCGGCGGGGCTGATCGGCATGGGCGACGAGTCAACGTATGCGCTCAACTCCCAGGTGCCCCAGCTCTCGCTCTCCGCGCTCGTCATTTGCGGGCTCATGGTCGCGGGCCTCGGCGTGCTCAACGACGTGACGATCACGCAGGCCTCGGCCGTGTGGGAGCTCGCGGAGTCGAGCCCGCACGCCACGGCCCGCGAGCTCTTCGGCCGCGCCATGCGCATCGGCCGCGACCACATCGCCTCCACCGTCTACACCATCGCTTTCGCCTACGCCGGCGGCGCCTTCGCCACGCTGCTCCTGCTGAGCCTCTACGACCACTCCTTCACCGAGTTCCTCACCACCGGGGCGCTCGCCGAGGAGGTCGTGCGCACCCTCGTGGGGTCCATCGGCCTCGTGCTCGCGATCCCCGTCACCACGGCGATCGCCGTGGCAGTGGTCAAGGCCGTTGGCCCCGGGACGGGGCGGTCCCACGCGCACGACGACGCCGCGCCGGCTTCCGGCGCGGGTCCCGCCGCCGGGGCGGCGGCTCAGGCGCCCGCGGCGCTCGCCGCACCGGCCAGGAGTCGCCCGCGCGGCAGGCGGGCCGCCCGCCCGGGCGACGCCGCGTCGTCGGGCAGTCGGGGCCAGACCGGGGTGGTGACCCCCGCCGACGACGACGTGGAGGAGCTGCCCAGCCTGCACGAGGTGGTGCGCTCCCGGCCCCGCGACCCACAGGGGTAAGCGGCGCCACTGCGCCATTTGACCGCAGGTGGGAGAATGGTGGGGTGACTCTGACTGCCCCTCACTCCGTGACCAGCACCGAGGAGGCCCCGGACGCCGTCAAGCTCAACCTGCCGCCGCTGCAGCTCGGCAAGCTGACGATCGACACCCCCGTGGTCCTCTCGCCCATGGCCGGCATCACCAACTCCGCCTTCCGGCGCCTCTGCGCCGAGTACGGCGGTGGCCTGTACGTGTGCGAAATGGTGACCAGCCGCGCCCTCGTGGAGCGAACGCCCGAGTCCATGCGCATCATCAAGCACGCGCCGGAGGAGGAGATCCGCTCCATCCAGCTCTACGGCGTGGAGCCGAACACGGTGCGCGCCGCCGTGCGCATGCTCGTGGAGGAGGACCGGGCCGATCACATCGACCTGAACTTCGGTTGCCCCGCGCCCAAGGTGACGCGCAAGGGGGGCGGCTCCGCGCTGCCGTGGAAGACCGACCTCTTCGAGGACCTGGTCCGCGCCGCGGTGGACGAGGCCCACAAGGGTGAGATCCCGCTGACCGTCAAGGTCCGCAAGGGCATCGACGACGAGCACATGACCTTCCGCGAGGCAGGCAAGATCGCCCGTGACCTGGGCGTTGACGGCATCGCGATCCACGGCCGCACCACCAACCAGCACTACGCAGGCAAGGCGGACTGGGGGTCCATCGCCGAGCTGCGCGAGCAGCTGCCCGACCTTCCGGTCATCGGCAACGGCGACATCTTTGCCGCCGAGGACGCCGTGGCCATGGTGGAGCAGACCGGCGTCGACGCCGTCCAGATCGGCCGCGGCGTGCAGGGCAAGCCCTGGCTCTTCGGCGATCTGCAGAATGCGCTGAGCGGCTCCGCCGAGCGCTTCCACCCCTCGCTCGGCGAGGTGGCGGGGGCCTTCCGGCGCCACGCCGAGCTGTTGGTCGAGCACTTCGAGGACGAGTTCCGCGGCCTGCAGGACCTGCGCAAGCACGTGGCCTGGTATTTCAAGGGCTACCAGGTGGGCGGCGAGACCCGCTCGGGCCTGGCCAAGGTCTCCTCCATGGTGGAACTGGACGAGCTGCTGGGCCAGCTGGACGCCTCCGCGCCGTACCCGGGCCGCGCCGCCGAGGGCTCCCGCGGCCGCGCCGGCTCCGCCAAGCGACCGCACCTGCCGCAGGACTGGCTCGAGTCACGCACCATGAACTCGGATCACAAGGCCATGATTTCCCACGCCGAGCTGGACATCTCCGGTGGCTGATCGGGTGGCCGTGGCGTCCGTTCCCCAGGCCGTCCGCACGCCGGGCTACGGCGGGTGGGACGAGGAGCGCTGGGTTCCCGAGCCGCCCAAGAAGGCCTATCGCACGGCCTTCGAGCGCGATCGCGCGCGCGTGCTTCACAGCTCCGCCCTGCGGCGCCTGGGCGCCAAGACGCAGGTCGTAGCGCCGTACTCGGACGACTTTGTGCGCACGCGCCTGACGCATTCGCTCGAGGTGGCCCAGGTGGGCCGCGAGCTCGGAGCCACGCTCGGCTGCGATCCCGATGTGGTTGACACCGCGTGCCTCTCGCACGACCTCGGCCACCCGCCCTTTGGACACAACGGCGAGAAGACGCTTGACGTCCTGGCGACGGCCTGCGGCGGCTTCGAAGGCAACGCGCAGACCCTTCGCCTGCTCACGCGCCTGGAGACCAAGACCTTCCGCGCGAACGGCGCTTCCGCCGGGCTCAACCTGACGCGCGCCTCGCTGGATGCGGCGTGCAAGTACCCGTGGCCGCGCTCCGAGGCGCCGCAGACCTCCGAGGGCAAGCCCACCCGGAAGTTTGGCGTCTACGAGGACGACGAGCCGGTGTTCCGCTGGCTGCGCGGGGCGGGTGCCTCCCAGGGTCCCGGCGATGACGTCCCGGCCCCCGGCCAGAGCTGCCTCGAGGCGCAGGTCATGGACCTCGCCGACGACATCTCCTGCTCGGTTCACGACGTCGAGGACGCCGTGAACGCCGGCCGCTTCCAGCTCAGCTGGGTGCGCGAGGGCTCCCAGCGCCAGCGCGTCATCGAGTACACGCGCCGCTGGTACCTGCCAGGGGCCGCCGACGATGAGATCGACGCCGCGCTGCGCCGCCTCGAGGGCACCGACGAGTGGGTGCCGCTCGTGGACGGCACTCGCCGCTCGCTCGCCGCGCTCAAGGACATGACGAGCCAGTTCATCGGCCGCTTCTCCTCGGCCGCCCTGCGCGCCACGCGCGAGCAGTACGGCCCCGCCGCCCTGACTCGGTACCACGCGAGCCTCGTGGTCCCGCGCGAGACGGAGTTCGAGATCGCGGTGATGAAGGGCCTCGCCACGGCCTACGTCATGACGAGCGAGGAGCGCCAGCCCATCTACGAGCGCCAGGGCGAGGTGCTCTCCGGCCTCGTGGAGTTGCTCTCCGAGACGGGCGATCGCTACCTCGAGCCGATCTTCGCCGAGGACTGGCGCCTGGCCGCCGACGACGCCGGGCGCCTGCGCGCGGTGATCGATCAGGTCGCCTCGCTCACCGACTCCTCGGCCCTGGAATGGCACCAGACGCTCGTGGCCGGCTCGGCCTTCGAAGCCCGGCTGTTCTAAGTCTCGGCATCGAGCGAGGCGGCGAAGTTCGATGTCGACGGACGGCCCCTCGACGCATGCGCTCAGCGAATGTGGCCTACTGACACGTAGCCGCCGTGACAGATTCACCGCCGCGGTGACCACGCTGGCTCAGCGGGCTCCGTCAGTAGCGATCACGGGCAGAACTTTTTTTCGTTGTTCTGGAACACTCCATTGTCCGGTACATTTGGTGAGAATTGGCCCAGACCACGTCTCTGGCGGCATTGGAATTGAGGCACACCATGGATTTGACCGAGCTCATGCAACGTGGATCAGCCGTGGTGAGTGAGACTGATGGTGCGAGCCGTCTCCGGTATTGGGCCGAACTGCTGGTCGAACAAATGAACAAGCTTCCGGGATTTGGCGTGGTAGCCGCAAGTCCTCAGGCTGAGCGAGTTCTAGGTGCTGCCATGATGCTTGATTCAGAGATACGCGGCGCCACAGTCGGGCCGGTGGTGGTATTTGATTTGAACTATTCCAGCGGCACGTTGCTTTCCAGGAAGGCTAGGGGATTGCGTGATCAGGGCAATCATTCCTGTTTAGTTGGCGTGGTGCTCAACCCGTTGATCAACCAGGTTCGCCAGAATCACGACGAAGAATTTGAGTCGATTCGATTTGTCACCAGATCAGAGCGGCTCCGGAACGAGTGCAAGCACGGCGTAAATGGCATCCCCGAACTTGTTTGGTCCTAGGCCGTCGCTTATCGTTTCCAAGTCGGCCTTGGATCTGCCGGAAATTTTGGCCAGCCCGTTAGCGTCCTGGGCCTCCACGCGCTGAATTCCTTCGGCCTCATGGAGTACGAACAGAATTGCACCTTCGGCGTGCGCCCTTTGAAACGAAGCTTTGTTGCGCCTGGCGACGGGCGCTGGCGCTGCAGTACGAATTGCCGCTGCCTGAACTGCAAGCCCTGGAAGCCGGCCTTGCAAGGATCGGGCGAGTTGTACGACTTGCGTGCGCGGATCTGCCGGTGCAGTTTGGAGCGAGAAAGTCTCCAGAACTGATGCTGAATGATGCGTGAGTTCAGCGAGGACAACATGAATTTTCGGGCTTGTGCCAGGTTGAACAGAGATACCAAGAGCTCGCATGAGAATAACGGTATCATTGGCACTGTGAATCTTGCCGAACTGCCTGCTGGCACAACCATTAATGGTCGTTACGAACTTCGAACGGCCCTTGGCGTAGGTGCCAGCGGGGCGGTGTACACGGCGACCGACCGCCACTTGGGCAGGCAGGTCGCGGTCAAGATCTTGTCCCCTTCGGATCATGCCCCGGGCACTCCGTGGCAGGAAGCCCATCTGCTGGCTGAGCTTGAGTCTCGATTTCTACTGCCAGTCATCAACGCCGACGTCGTGCTCGAGTCCGACCTCCGATACATTGTCACTCCCGTGATGGCTGGTGGCGACCTAGAGGGGCTTGCAGCGGCGGGGGGTATTTCGATCGGAACCGCCGTAGGCTACATCGAACAGGCTGCAGCGGGGCTGGATCGGATTCATCGTGCGGGGATGGTCCACCGTGACGTCAAACCAGGGAACATCCTGGTTGACACCGGTCAGATTGTACTCGCCGATCTTGGCTTGTGTAGCTTGCTTGACGTCAATGGCGCGGCTCCTGCCAATGGGAGTTTCTGCACCGTTGCTCCGGAGGTTCTGCGCTCCGAGAATGCCTACTGTTCGACACTAAGCGATGTTTACTCGCTGGCTGCGACAGCTTGCTACCTTATTAGCGGGGAGTATCCGGTAGATCATCGGCTTGAACGTTCCGCTCAGCGAGACCGAATCGCACGTGGTGAAATCCGACAGCTGCGCGATCTTGCGCCGCATGCGTCCGGGGCCGTCGAGCGTGTAGTTCGAAAGTCGTTGAGTCTTGATCCGTTCCGTCGACATGCAGACCCGACCGCCTTCAGTAACGCGTTGGTTGTTGCCATTCGGGATTCTCGCGACTGGAGGCGCGTGTTTCACGACGGCCATGCGAGGTGCTACGAGGGGGAGAATTGGGGCGCTCGTAAAGGCGTTGTGGTGTGTGCTGTGACGGATGCCCTTGGTCTGTACAACATGCAGGTCACGCATACTGCTACGGGGAGGCAGGTTAGGGGATTTCGCCCGATTGCGGTGCCGCCCCAAAACCTCGAAATTGAGCTCCGAACTGTTATTTCTAAGCTGTCGTGAGCCGTTTCCTCAGCTTGCGATGTGGCCTGTTTCCATGCAGTGAGACGCGGAATATCGATTTCCAGTCAAGTGCATCCTCATATGGTTCGGGGCAGCCCCTTTAGATTCGCGAATCGTCACTCGTCATATCGGAATAATTGCACGCGCGGGTGACTGGTGGAGTTGAAACACTGCAAGGAGGGCCTCGCGGAGGCTCTACGATTTGGGCCCCCGCGAGACCTGCGTGGCTCAGCGCTCCAGGTCGGTGACCACGACGCGGGCGATGGAGCCATCCTTGAGGGACTCGTAGCCCTCATCGATCTGCGAGAGCGAGATCTCCTTGGAGACCAGCTCGTCAAGGTTGAAGCGACCCTGGCGGTAGAGCTCGGCGTACATCGGGATGTCGCGCTTCATGTCCGAGTGGCCCATGTAGACCGTGCGGATGTTCTTGCGGCCCACGAGGAACTCGAGCGCGTTGATCTCAAGCGAGGCGGTGGGGCCGCCGATGCCGATGATGTACATGGTGCCGCCCTGCTCCACCATGCCGATGGCCTGCTTGAGCGTGGGGGCGGCGCCGACGAAGTCGAAGACGTGCGGGGCACCGCCGTCGGTCAGCTCCAGGACGGCGGCGACCGGGTCGGTGTTCGCGGAGTTGATGACGTGCGTGGCGCCGAAGCGCTTGGCGCGCTCGAGCTTGCCGTCCTCGATGTCGGTCACGATGATGCGCGTGGCGCCGGCCACGACGGCACCGGAGATCGCGTTGAGGCCCACGCCGCCCGCGCCGATGATGACGACGGTCTCGCCCTGCTTCACGTTGGCGGTGTTGAGGACCGCGCCAGCGCCGGTGAGCACACCGCAGCCGATGAGCGCGGCCTGCGCCCAGGGCAGGTCCTCGGGGACCTTGGCGAGCTGGCGGGCGTGAATGAGGGCCTGCTGGGCGAAGCCGCCCAGCGCCATGCCCTGGGTCAGC
This sequence comes from Galactobacter sp., assembly GCA_022712075.1. Classification (GTDB taxonomy): domain Bacteria; phylum Actinomycetota; class Actinomycetes; order Actinomycetales; family Micrococcaceae; genus Galactobacter. Next base: position 1,207 of record JALAHE010000256.1, on the reverse strand, counting down.
GCCTGGCCGTCCAGGGACAGACGGGGCTCCTGCTCGGCGGATCGCTCGGTCCGCTCGGGGTGCTCGCAGTTGACGAGGTCACCGGCGAGGCAGTGCAGGCACTCGCCGCAGGACTGGATGAGGGAGCCGACGACGTGATCGCCGGGGACAAACTCGGTCACGTCGGGGCCGACGGCGGCGACGATGCCGGCCACCTCGTGGCCGAACACGGCGGGGAAGGCCCCGCCGATGCCGAAGATACGGGCCGACAGGTCCGAGTGGCACAGGCCTGACGCCTGGACGTCGATGAGGACCTCGGAGCCGATCGGCGCTGCGATCTGAATCTCTTGAACGGTGAACGGGGCACCGGCCTCGTTGACGACTGCTGCCTTCATGGTGCTGCTCCTTTAGCAGGGGGTGTGGTGCCGCCTGATGCCCCATGAGTGTCGGAGCGAACGGCCCAGTCCGAAGGAGCCTAGGCCCGTTTTCTCACTTCTGCAACAAGTGGTGCAGAAGTGGGTTGGAGGGCCAACGCGACGCCGCCCGCGCCGGGCTGAGAACCCGGCGCGGGCGGCGTCGAAAAAGGGGCGGTGCGCGGCTGCTGCGCGGCTAGTCCGCTGCGGATCCAGGGATGGTGAACAACCACGGAGGGAGGATCGACAAGGTCGCTCGGGCGTAGCTCTCGGGGGAACGTGGCTGCGGCGTCTCCAGCCAGGCGCGGATGAGCCCCACGGTGCCGGCGCCGATGAAGCGCGCGTAGACGAGCGGGGGCAGCGGATCGGATCCGTCCTCGGCGTCCGGGAGGATCTCCGGGTGCGCCTCGAGGTACTGCAGGATCGACTCCTCGAAGTGCGAGGTCGTGATGCGCAGCAGGGTTGCCGAGGGGGCGTCAGGGTTGCCGAGGCCCGTCTCGTACACGCCGCGGTGGCGGTCGACGTGCTCGGCCACGCGCAGCGCCGCCTCGTGCCACGCCCGGCGCAGCGAGGAATCCTCCGGCTGCGCTGCGAGCACATCGGAGCGCCAGGCGTCGAAGTCCTCGTAGAGCGCGTCGCGCAGCAGGGCCTCGGGGGAGTCGGCGTTGCGGTAGAGGCTCGAGCGGTTCACGCCAGCCGCGGCGGCCAGCTCCGAGACGGAGAGGTCCTCGATCCGGCGGGTCTGCGCCAGCTCCAGCACCGCGGACCGCAGCGCCTCGAGCGTGCGCTGGGCGCGGGGGTCGAGGCTTGAGGGT
>JALAHE010000255.1 GCA_022712075.1 Galactobacter sp. | reverse complement strand
GAGCGGGGGAAGGGCACTACTCAAGCTTTCAACGACACAAACAACCAATCCCCTGATTGTATTTGCAGCCCCCGACGTCTTGCTTTGCCCGGTCCCTTCCGGCACCGCGCGAAAGGGTATTCAGCGCAGGGTCGTGATCATGCGCGTGTTGCCGAGGGTGTTCTGCTTGACGCGCGCGAGGTCGAGGAACTCGGCCACGCCGTCGTCCGGCGAACGCAGCAGCTCGGCAAAGACGTCGGGATCCACGGCCGATTGTTCGGCCATCACCTCGAAGCCGTTGCGCTCAAAGAAGGGCACCTCGAAGGTCAGGCAGAAGACGCGATGGATGCCCAGATCGCGGGCGTCCTGCAGGAGCGCCTGGAGGATGCGATGCCCCGTCCCGGTGCCGCGCGTGGAGGGCGCCACGGCGAGCGTGCGCACCTCGGCGATGTCCTCCCACATGCAGTGCAAGGCGCCGCAGCCCACCACGTTGCCGTCGGCGTCCTCGGCCACCCGGAACTCCTGGATGGCCTCGTAGTACGCCACCGCCTCCTTCTCCAAGAGGATGCGCTCGGCTGCGTACGGGGACACGAGGGATCGGATCGCGTTGACGTCCTGTGAGCGCGCCTTACGAATGCTGATCCCTGCCGTGATGTCCATGTCCCCATGCTAGGACCGCGCGCGCGGCGCACCCCCGCGTAGCCCCCAGCGCGGCGCTCTGTGACGTGTTCCGCTCCTCACGCCCCGCTTCCCTTCTTTCCGCGTACTGACCAGTAGGTCCGCCCGCGACACCCGCAAGGCCGGTTTTTCGGACCGTCTCTCCCGCCCCCGCCTCCCCGGGCGCAACGCAACGGGCGCCCACCTCAAGGAGGTGAGCGCCCGTCGTCGTGCCCTAGGCCCGATGCTCCAGGAAACCGGAGGGGATCACTCCCCCGCGCCGGCCTCCGGGGCGTGGCCATCGGCCGACTCGGCCGGGGCCCCGGCCAGGATGGCGGCCTGCGAGAGCTCGCCCTCCAGCTGGCCCTGGCCGCCCGTGGCGGTGAAGGTGAAGCGGCGATCGTCGCCCTCACCCTCGACGTCCACGTGAACGGTCTGGCCCGGCAGCACCTCGCCGAAGAGGATCTTCTCGGAGAGAACGTCCTCGATCTCGCGCTGGATGGTGCGGCGCAGCGGGCGGGCGCCCATGGACGGGTCGTAGCCCTTGTCCGCGAGCAGATCGCGCGCGGCCTGCGAGACCTCGAGCTGCATTGAACGCTCGTCGAGGCGCTTCTGCAGGCGGCCCGTGAACAGGTCCACGATCTGCACGATCTCCTCGTGAGTGAGCTGCGGGAAGACCACCACGTCGTCCACGCGGTTCAGGAACTCGGGGCGGAAGTGCTGACGCAGCTCCTCCTGCACCTTGGCCTGCATGCGCTCGTACCCGGTGCGCGCGTCCGTGGCCGACTGGAAGCCGGTCATGACGCCCTTGGAGATGTCCCGGGTGCCGAGGTTCGTGGTCATGATGATGATGGTGTTCTTGAAGTCCACCACGCGGCCCTGCGAGTCGGTCAGGCGACCGTCCTCGAGGATCTGCAGGAGCGAGTTGAAGAGATCGGCGTGCGCCTTCTCCACCTCGTCGAACAGGACCACGGAGAACGGGCGACGGCGGACCTTCTCGGTGAGCTGGCCGCCCTCCTCGTAGCCGACGTAGCCGGGAGGGGCGCCGAAGAGGCGCGAAACCGTGTGCTTCTCCGAGTACTCGGACATGTCCAGGGTGATGAGGGCGTCCTCATCACCGAAGAGGAACTCGGCGAGGGCCTTGGCCAGCTCGGTCTTGCCGACACCCGTGGGGCCGGCGAAGATGAACGAGCCGCCGGGGCGGTTCGGGTCCTTGAGGCCGGCGCGCGTGCGGCGGATGGAGCGGGCGATCGACTTGATCGCCTCGTCCTGACCGATGACGCGCTTGTGCAGCTCGTCCTCCATGTTCAGCAAGCGCGAGGACTCCTCCTCGGTCAGCTGGACCACCGGGATGCCGGTCGAGGACGCGAGGACCTCGGCGATCATCTCGGCGTTGACCTCGGCGACGTCGTCCAGATCGCCGTTCTTCCAGGCACGCTCCTTGTCGGCGCGCTCCGCGGTGAGCTTCTGCTCCTTGTCGCGCAGTTCGGCGGCACCCTCGAAGTCCTGCGCGTCGATCGCGGCTTCCTTCTCGCGGCGCACCTCGGCGATGGACTCGTCCATCTCCTTGAGGGCCGGCGGGGCGGTCATGCGCTGGATGCGCAGGCGGGCGCCTGCCTCGTCGATCAGGTCGACGGCCTTGTCCGGGAGGAAGCGATCCGAGATGTAGCGGTGGGCAAGCGAGGCTGCCGACTGCAGCGCGTCGTCCGTGATGGAGACGCGGTGGTGGGCCTCGTAGCGATCGCGCAGGCCGCGCAGAATCTCGACGGTGAGCTCCACGGAGGGCTCGGCGACCTGGATCGGCTGGAAGCGACGCTCCAGCGCAGCATCCTTCTCGATGTGCTTGCGGTACTCATCCAGCGTGGTGGCGCCGATGGTCTGCAGCTCGCCGCGGGCCAGCATGGGCTTCAGGATCGAGGCGGCATCGATGGCCCCCTCGGCGGCACCGGCACCCACGAGGGTGTGGATCTCGTCGATGAAGAGGATGATGTCGCCACGCGTGCGGATCTCCTTGAGGACCTTCTTCAGGCGTTCCTCAAAGTCACCACGGTAGCGGGAACCGGCCACGAG
>JALAHE010000254.1 GCA_022712075.1 Galactobacter sp. | reverse complement strand
GATCTGGTCTTCCTCGACGCCCCGAACACCGGCTATTCGCGCCTCATCGGGGAGACCAACGAGAGCGAGGTGTACGGAGTAGACCAGGACGTCGACACCTTCGCCCGAGCCATCACGCGCTACCTGGAGATCAGCGGCCGCTGGAATGCTCCCCGCTTCCTGTTCGGTGAGTCCTACGGCACCACCCGCGCCGCGGCGCTCGTTCACCGGCTCCAGAACCAAGGCCTGGACTTCAACGGAGTCGTCCTGCTGTCCACGATGCTCAACTGGGCCCAGAACAACCTGGGGCTGGACCAGGAACACATCAACCTGCTGCCCTCCCTCGCTGCCACCGCGTGGTTCCACGGCCGCAGTGCCCACCAGGACCTCCAGCTCGAGGACCTGCTGGCCAAGGCAGCTGACTTCGCCCAGGGGGACTACGCCCGCGCCCTTCAGCTCGGCGACCGGCTTCCCGAGGACGAGGCAGAGCGCCTGGCGGAGCTCGCGGGTGGATTCATGGGTCTGCCCGCCGACGAGGTCCTTTCGCACCGCTTCCGCATCGGCATGGAGCCCTTCCGCTATGCGCTGCTCAAGGACGAAGGTCGCGTGGTGGGCCGCTTTGACACCCGCTTCGTGGCCGATCATCAGTACGTGGTGGGCGACGGCGGGGCAGATCCGGCCACGGATGACGCAGCGACCGCAGGCGTCAACTCGACGCACCTTTCATCGTTCATGGAGCACCTGCATCGCGACCTCGGCGTCACGACGACGCTGAAGTACCGGCACCTGCACAACATGTTCATCGAGCCGCGCTGGGACTGGAGCCACAAGGCCCCGGCTATCGATCGGCCCCACCCGGTGCCCATGGTCGAACTGGATCTCTCCGCTGCACTGCGCCGCAATCCGCACCTCCGCGTGGCGGTGCTGGGCGGCATCTACGACCTCGCCACGCCGTACTTCTCGGCAGAGGTGGATGTCTCCCGCCTGTACCTGGCGCCCCGCCTGCGCGGCAACGTCCGATTCCACCACTACGAGTCTGGACACATGACCTTCGTGGACGAGACCGCCGTCGCCCGCATGAGCGCGGACCTCGAGGCTTTCTACGCCGAGGCGACCGACCACCAGCCGCTGTAGCGCAGGACGCCACACGCACAAGGGGCGTGCCTCCCCGAGAGTACGGGAGGCACGCCCCTTCTGCGTTGCCGGCTGCTGAAAGCTAGCCCACGTGGCTCCAGGCCAATGCGGCAAGGGCCCGCGCTTGGTCAGCCAGGATCGCGTCGTCGAAGACCACAAACGGAGAGTGGTTCGGGGCCACGGTCTCGGGGTCGAGTTCCGCGGGTGTCGCCCGCAGGAACACGAAGGCGCCGGGCACCTCGCGCAGGACGTGGCTGAAGTCCTCCGAGCCCATGACGGGCGCCGGCGAGACGCGAACGCGTTCCTCCCCGAAGACCGCACGAAGCGTGTCGAGGGCTCCTTCGGCGGCCGCTGGGTCGTTGACCGTGGGCGGGCACACCTCCCGCAGCTCCACGGCCGCCGTGCACCCGTGGGCCGCGGCGACGGCCGCTACCAATGCCGGGATCTCATCCTTCACCCGCTGAGTAGAGGCCTCGCTCAGCACACGCACGGTGGCCGAGAGCGTTGCCGTGTCCTCGATGATGTTGAGCGCCTCGCCGCCCGCGCGCAGGCGCGTCACAGTCAGCACGATGGGATCGAAGGCGTCGAAGCGGCGCGTCGCGAACGATTGAAGCGCGCCGACCAACTCCCCCACCGGAGGGACGGGGTCCAGCGTCAGGTGCGGTGCGGAGGCGTGCCCGCCCCGTCCAGTGACCGTGACATCAAACTCGAGGCAGCCGGCCATGAGCGGACCCGGCCGCGTCGAGAAGACTCCATAGTCGCCGGGCACCACGTGGATGCCGTACGCCGCGTCTGCACGCGACCCAGCGGCGTCGAGCACCCCTTGGGCCACCATGGTGGCCGCGCCCTCGCCCAGCTCCTCGCCCGGCTGGAACATGAACACCACGCTGCCCACCATGCGATCACGGCGGGCGGCCAGCAAGCTCGCCGCTCCGGCCAACCCGGCCACGTGGAGGTCGTGCCCGCACGCGTGCATCGAGCCGTTGGCGGAGGCGTAGTCGAGGCCCGTTTGCTCCGCCATGGGCAGTGCGTCCATGTCGGCACGCAGCAGCACGGTCGGGCCGGGCGCCGCCCCGCGGAGCACGGCGGTCACGCCGCCGTGCTCCGTAGACGGCGTCACCTCAAGGCCTAGGGCCTCGAGATGCTCGACGACGCGGGCTTGGGTCCGCGGGAGCGCCATGCCGAGCTCCGGGTGGGCATGGAGATCTCGGCGCAGCTGCACCAGATCGGGAAGCAGCACGACGGCCGCCTCCTGCCACGTGGTGGTTTCAACGGCAGTCATTTCTCTCCCAAGCTGCGCAACAGGTAGTCGGTTCCAGCGTTCTCGATGCGCGGAATGGCACCCACGAGCTCGCGGGTGTATTCCTCGCGCGGGTCCGCGACCACCTCCGTGGAAGGACCTTGCTCCACGATCCGGCCCCGATGCATCACGGCCACGCTGTCCGCGATGTAGCGGACGGCCGCCAGGTTGTGCGTGATGAAGAGCATGGACAAGCCGAGCTCCTCGCGCAGGTCCTTGATGAGGTTGAGTACGGCGCCCTGGACGGAGGCATCGAGCGCGGACGTGATCTCATCCGCGACGATGAGCCGCGGACGGACCGCCAGCGCGCGGGCGATCGCCACGCGCTGGCGCATTCCGCCCGACATCTCGGCTGGGTACTGCTCGGCCGCGCCAGCCTTCAGGCGCACGAGGTCCAAGAGGCGTCGGATGGAGGCCGGGCGTTGGTCCTTGGGCGTCTCGGCGTGGATGCTCAGCACCTCGTCCAGCGCCTCGCCCACCGTCATGCGCGGGTTCAGCGAGGAGTACGGATCCTGGAAGATCATCTGGACGTCCTTGGCCCGGGCAACGGCGCTGACTCCGCGACGCCTCGCGAGGAGGTCCTCGCCGCCCAGCAGGATCCGGCCGGAGGTCGGCTTCCCGATCCCCACGATCGTGCGCGCCACCGTGGACTTGCCCGAGCCGGACTCACCCACGAGGCCCACCACACCGCCGTCGGGGACCGTGAGGCTCACCCCATCCACGGCCACGATGGGTGCCTTCTTCGCACCGAAGTGGACGCGCAGGTCCTCGACTACAAGCTCCGCCATCAGGCGACCGCCTTTCGGTCTTGAGAGTCGCTCAGCGGCGACCCCGCGTCGTCGTACTGGGCGTTGGGCCCCGGGTGGGAACCGTCCTGCGGGTTGAAGCAGGCGACGAGTCCGCCGTGCGGATGCTCCCGCAAGGTGGGTGTCTCGGTGCGGCAACGGTCAGTTGCAAACGCACAGCGAGCGGCGAAACCGCAGCCGACGACGGGCTTCGAGAGATCCGGGGGCTCGCCGGGGATGGTCGCCAGTGGTTTGGTTCGATCCGTCTCCAAGTCAGGAAGCGAGGCCGCCAGAGCCCGGGTGTACGGATGAGCGAGCTTCTCGGGCTGCGCCAGGAGTCGCACGTCGACGTCTTCGACGATGCGCCCGGCGTACATCACCAAGATGCGCTGGCACAGCTCCGCGAGAACGGCGATGTCGTGGGAGACAACAAGCGCGGCCGCGCCGCTGTCCTCACACTCCTTGCGCAGCATCGCCAGGACACGTTGCTGCACGGTGACGTCCAAAGCGGTGGTGGGCTCGTCGGCGATGATGAGCTTGGGCTTGCCGATCTGCGACATCGCAATCAGCGCACGCTGGCGCATGCCACCAGAGAACTCGTGCGGGAAAAGCGTCGCGCGGTGCGCCGCGTTCGGGATGCGGACGGAATCGAGTGCATCGACAGCCGCTTGATGCGCCTGGGCTCGGGAGGCTCCCTGGTGGACGCGCGGCACTTCGGCCAGCTGAGTGCCAACGCGAAGCGCCGGGTTCAGAGCGGTGAGCGAGTCCTGGAACACGATCCCGATATCCGTACCGATGGCGTGCGCTGCCACCTTTTCGCCGAGGCCGGCGAGCTCGCGCCCGTCAAAGCTCAGCCGCTGCGCCGTCACGGCGGCCCCGGCTGGGGCCAGCTGTGCAACGGACATCATGGTCACGCTCTTGCCGCTGCCGGACTCGCCCACGACGCCGACGATTTCGCCTCGCCGAAGAGTGAAGGACACGTCCTGCACCGGCCGGACCCAGCCTGCCGAACCCGGGAAGGAAACGGACAAGCCCCGCACGTCGAGTAGGACGTCGTCTGGTACGTCCACCAGCTCCACGGTTTCCGTCGCGGGCGCCGGTCCCAGCTTGGCTGCCGACAGCGCACGCCCTCGGGTGCGCTCACGCAGGTAGCTCGCGAGTGACTCACCCAGCATGCCGAAGGAGACTCCGGAGAGCACCACCATCACGGCGGGACCCACCACGGCGGTGGGGGTGCTGAACACCTTCTCGAAGCCCTCCGAGAGCATGCGGCCCCAGTCGTACTCCGGCGGCTGCACGCCGACCCCGAGGAAGCTCAGGCTCGAGAGTGCCAGCAGGCCGCCGCCAATGGACATGGTGACGTTGACGATCACGGGCTCGGCGATGTTCGGAAGCACGTAGTGCGTGAACTGTCGCCCCTTGGACACGCCCAGCAGCCGTGCGGCGGCCAGATACTCGGATCCGCCCACCTTGGAAGAGAGCGTCTGCGCGAGCCGCGCGAAGCTCGGCGTCATGGTCAGCGCCAGCGCCACCACGGCGGTGACGGTTCCGGTGCCCATGAGGATGACGATCAGCATGGCCAGGAGCAGCACGGGGAAGGCCAGCCAGGTGTTGATCACGGCGCTGAACCAGCGCTGCGCCCTGGCACCCATCACGGAGGGCAAGGCGCCGAGCAAGAGGCCGGCGGCGGCGCCGCAAGCCGTGGCGATCAGCGCCATGCCCACCGTGGTCCGGGTGGCAACGAGGGTGCGGAGCAAAAGGTCACGCCCGAGCCCATCCGTGCCGAGCGGGTGCTCCGGCGACGGTGGCTGCAGCAGATTGGCCGGGTTGGCCGTGGCCGCTTGGGTGCCCCACAGCGGCGGGGCAACGATGGCGAGCAGCAGGATGAGTCCGACCACCACGGCGGACGCCATCCCCATAGGGGAACGAAGGAACGAGGTCTTTTTGGTCTGGCTCATGCCGTCTCCAGGAGGGTGGTGCGCCGGTCGAGAAGCGCGAGAACGAGGTCGACGAGCAGATTCACGACCAAGATGATCGCCGCATAGACGATGGCCAGGCCCTGCACGATCCCGTAGTCCTTGGTGGTGATGGCCTGCACGAAGGCCGTGCCGAGCCCCGGCCAGTTGAAGACCTGCTCCACGAGAACGCTGGAGGCGATCATCGTGGAGAGCAGGGTGCCTCCGATGGTGAAGGTGGCCGTCAACATGTTGGGCAGGGCGTGCTTGAAGTTGATCATCCAGGTCGGCAAACGCTTGGAGCGCGCGGTGCGGATGTAGTCCTCCCCCAGAACGTTGAGGGCCTCAACGCGAGCGATGCGCGACAGCGAGGCGGAGGAGCCGAGGGCCAGGGCGATGACGGGCAGCACGTAGGACGCGGCGCCTTGAGTTGCCCCGGCGACGGGCAGCAGCTTGAGGGTGATACCGAAGACGACCACAAGGGCCACGGAGAAGAGGTACTCGGGGATGGACGAGATGAACCCGGTCACCGCCGTGAAGGCGGTTTCGGTTCCGCGTCTGCGGCCTCCCTGCGTCAACAGGGCAAAGAGCAGCCCGACGGGGACCGCCACCAGCAGGACCACCACAAACGCCAAGGCTGCGAGTTCAAGCGTGGCTGGCAAGCGTCCAGCGACGAGTTCCGTCACCGAGCGCCCGGTCACGAGGGAAGAACCGAGGTCGCCGTGGAACAGGCCCACGATGTAGTTCCAGAACTGCAACGGGAGCGGATCGTTGAGGCCCAACTGCTCACGGCGGGCCTGGACCACCGATTCGTCTGCGGTGGGGCCCAGCGCCGAGCGCACCGGGTCGCCGCCGGCGAGGCGCAAGACCAGGAAGGCCGCCGTGACGATCACGAAGAGCGCGACGACGGCGCGCACCAGCCTGCGGACAAAGAACGCGGCCCAGCGGCCGAGGTGCCCGCCCCCACGGGGAACGGGCACCTCGGTCGTCTGCACCGAGGAAACGGCGGGAGCAGACATGGGCTACTTGGTCACCCGCAGCGAAGCCGGGGAGATGATCGTCTTGCTCACACCGAACTGGACGTTGGTTCCGTACAGCGTGCTCGTCGTGGAAGCGATCGGCAGCACCTCCAGGTCCGAGAACAGCGAGTCCTGGGCCTTCTGCCAGGCGCCGCAGGACTCCGCACCGGCCTGCTTCTGCGCGGCCGCGGCCAGGTCGAAGAACTCCTGGTTGGTGTTGTACGTCCAGTTGCCACCATTGGGCGGGAACTCGCCGGACAGAATGCCCTGCCAATCGCTCGGGAGCGAGGTGAAGATGGGGGCCCAGACGATGTCCCAGTCGCCACCCTGGAAGATCACATCCGTGTAGGCGGCCGACGGGGTCGGGACCCCGTTGATGCCGATCTCCTTGAGCTGTGACTGCATCAGCTCGATCGCCGAGGTCACGGCGGCACCCTCCTTGGCCGGGTAGAGCAGCACCAGCTTGAGCTGCTTTCCGTCCTTGGCGCGGTAACCATCGGCGCCCACCGCCCAGCCCGCTGCATCGAGCGAGGCCTTGGCGGCGTCCAGATTGCTCGCCGGAATCGAGGCACTGGAATCCATCGTGGTGCACGCCGCACCGTAGGAGGAGACAAGCGTGGTCAGCAGCTCACCGCGGCCGGAGCTGGAGACCTTTCCGAGCGCGTCGCGATCCAGGCCCTGGGCGATCGCCTTACGCACCTCAAGCGAGTTGCCGGCGCGGCCCTCGGCCTGGTTGAAGAAGATCATGCCAGGGCGCATCGGGATCTCGAGCTGCGTCTTGAACGTGGTCGCGGTGAGGCGATCGCGGTCGGTGCCGCCCACCTCGGCGATCTGCAGCTCACCTGACTGCAGCAGGTTGGCCGCCGTGGACTCGCTCTCCACCACGCTCAACTCCACGGTCTTCGGCAGTCCGGCAGTATCCGAGGTGGTTCCACCCGGGCCCCACGTGTAGCCATCGCGGCGGGTAAAGGTGTAGCTCTGGCCCACGGTGGAGGCCGTGAGCTGGTAAGGGCCCGTGCCATGCTGCTCGGTGGCGAGCGACGCCGGCTTGTCCAGACCCGCCTTGCACACGATCGGCAGCGCGCCGATGGTCTCGGCGAGGAAGCTCTGGGCCTCCTTCGACGTGAACGTGATGGTGCGCGCGGCGTCGTCGGCCTTGATACTCAGCCCCTCGGCGGGGAAGTAGACGCCCTTGTACGGGGAGCCCGTCTCCTTGGCGTTGGCCAGTTCAAAGGTGCCCTTGACGTCGGAGGCGGTCAGCGGCGAGCCATCGCCGCACGTGATGCCCTGCTTCAGTGTGAACGTGACAGAGGTCGTCGTGCCCTCCCACTTCTCGGCAAGCAGGCCCTCGGCCTCCTTGCCGGTGGGGTAGGTCAGCAGCGACTCGTAGCCGAACGCGGCCACGGTCTCGGAATCGTTCGTGGCATTCTGGAGGGGGTTGAGCTTGCCGGGATCAGCAGCCAGGGCCATCTTGACGGTGCCGTCCGTGACCGCTTCACCGGATGCGGCTCCGGTGGTCGTCTGCCCGCCTGCGCAGCCCGACAGGGCGAACGCAGCGACGGCGACCGTGGCCGTCGCGAGAGCTGGTACTCGCTTCATGTGGGTCCTTCCTCGGGCGGGGGTGCATGCACCCACGCTGTCAATTCACTGTTATCAATTGTGTGGTATTGCTGGTTTCGGGTGTGTAACGAACGGTGTGCGTGACGTCACATCAGGCCAGGTGGGCCGCACCCATCACCGTCTTGAGCTCAAGAAACTCCTCGAGCCCCCAGGCCCCGGCCTCGCGGCCGATGCCCGACTCCTTGTAGCCCCCAAAGGGCGCCCCCACATCCAAACCCGCGCCATTGAGGCCCACCGATCCGGTGCGCAGGCGCAGCGCGACCGCCAAGGCCGCCCCGTCGTCGGCCGAAAAAACCGCCCCGGACAGCCCGTAGCGGCTGTCGTTCGCCAGCTCCACGGCCTCGTCGACTGTGTCGTACGGAACCAGCGCCAAGACCGGGCCGAAGACCTCCTCGCGGAAGACCTCCATCTCCGGCGTCACGGCGGCAAGAAGCGTGGCCTCATAGAAGGCCCCGTCGAGGGCTGCGGGCGCCTCGCCGCCAAAGACGATCTCGGCGCCCTCGCCCGCGGCGCGGGCGACAAACCCAGCCACCTTGTCCCGCTGGGCCGCGGACGTCAGCGGACCCATGCGGGTGGTACCTGCCGGATCCCCCGGGGCCCACGCGGCGGCCTGGGATCGCGCTTCATCCAGGAAGTCGCCGACCAGCGACCTGGGAACCAGAGCACGCGTGAGCGCAGCACAGGTCTGCCCCGTGTTGGCGAAGCACGACCCGAGAATCGCCGCGACCGAGGCGGCCAAGGGCGCATCCGGCAGCACGATCGCCGCCGACTTGCCACCCAGCTCCAAAGACACTCGCTTGATGGAATCGCTGGCCGCTTTGGCGACGGCAGCCCCCACTGCACGGGACCCCGTGAACGTGACAACGTCCACCCCTGGGTGCGCCGTCAGCGGGGCACCCACCCCGGCGCCGTCGCCGAAGACAACGTTGATCACCCCGGCCGGGAAGCCGATGGCATCCACTAGCCGGGCAACAATCACGGCGTTGAGCGGCGCCACCTCGCTGGGCTTGAGCACGACAGTGCACCCCGCCAGCACCGCGGCACCGATTTTCAGCATGATTTGGTGAAGCGGGAAGTTCCACGGCGTGATGGCCGCGACTACCCCCGCTGCCTCCGCCACAACGAGGGATCCGGAGGCCGCACGACGCGGGCGATGAGCGCGAGCCGCAGCCACCAGCTCCTCGAGGTCGCGGATGGCCACGCCCACCTGCGCACCGCGGGCGAATTCGACTGGCGCACCCATCTCGGAGCTCAGAGTCTGCGCCAGTTCCTCGCGATGCTCCGCCAGGGCGGCGGCGAGCGCCTCAACGAGCCGGATCCGCTCGGCCATGTCCGTGGCGGCCCAACCGGGGAACGCCGCCACCGCGGCAGCGACGGCACGGTCAACATCGCCAGCGTCGCCGGCCACGACGGCCCCCACCAGGGAACCGTCGGTCGGCGAGTCGACCTCAATGACCTCACGACCCTGGGGGCTATCCCAGCGGCCGTCGATGTAGTGGGCGTGGACCTGCATTACGCCCCCGCCGAGATCAGGTGCGAGCCGACGGGCAGCGGTGCCGGACGCGGCACACCCTCGTGGATGAGGTGCCAGGGCGAGGGGAACTCCCCCACGGGCACGTCGATCAGGATCGGCTCACCCGCCGCCACGGCCTCGGCGAGAACCGTGGCCAGCTCCTGCGGGGACGCGGCGGTCCGCGAGGCAACGCCGAACGCGGCGGCGAGGGCCGGGTAGTCGGGATTGGTCAGATCCGACGAGAAGTAGCGTGCGCCGTAGCGGTTCTTCTGGATGCGTCGCACGTTTCCGTAGAAGCCGTCGTGGAACACGATCGTCACGAGCCCAAGCCCATAGCGGCGCATCGTCGACAGTTCCTGCATGGTCCACGCGAAGCCGCCGTCGCCGTTGATTGAGACGACAGCGCGTTGCGGGTCGGCCGCCTTGACACCCAAGGCGGTAGCGAAGCCGTAGCCAAGTGTTCCCTGGTAGCCCGGACCGATGTAAGTACGCGGATCGTGGGCGGGGTAGCAAGCGCTCGCGGCGTAGCCCACCTGGGTGAACTCGCTCACCAGCACACCGTTGTCAGGGAGAGCTTCGCGAATAGCTGCCAGGTACTCGCGCTGGGGAGCGATGTCCTCGAACTGCTCAGCGAGCCAAGCGCGGGTCCCGGCCAGCTCCGCCTCGCGCGAGGGGCGCTCGGCGCCGGCGACCGCGGCAGCGAGCGCTTCGAGGGCGAGTCGCGCGTCGGCGTGCAGGCCAAGCTCGATCGCGCGAGGGGCGCCCAGGTCAGCCGCCTCGGCGTTGACCACGATGGCCGGGGCTCCCCCGGTGTTGACCTGCGTACCGAAGGTCGAAACGAAGCGGGTACCCACGGCGAGCACGAGGTCGGCACGCTCACGCAGCTCGCGCAGCGCCAGGGCATCGAAGGCAAGCCGGTGGCGGGCGTCGATGGCACCGCGGCCGTTCTCGGTCATCAGGACCGGTGCCTCGAGGACCTCCGCCAGCTGCGTCAGAGCATCGCTCGCGCCGGCGGCAAGCACGCCGCCACCCACCATGATGAGCGGGCGCTCGGCAGCCAGGAGCTTCTGTGCCGCCGCCGCGACATCGGCCGTGGACGGCTCCAGCGGGGCCGCCTCCACACGGGAAGCGGGCTGAACCGAGGTCAACGCCTCGAGGACGTCCGGCGGAACTTCAAGCGCAACGGGGCGCGGGCGGCCGCTCAGCAGTTGGCGGAAGGCTTCCTCCACCAAACCGGGAATCTCCTCGGGCGTACGAGCGGTGCCCGTCCACTTCGTCAGTCGCTCCAGGACACCTGTCTGGTCCGGAATCTCGTGAAGAGCCCCGAGCCCCTTGCCAATGGCCTTCGAATCGATCTGGCCGGCCAGCAGGAGCACGCGGGAGTTGGCCGAGTATGCCGTCGCCAGGCCCGCCAGCGCGTTGAGTACGCCGGGGCCGGGGACGACCATGGCCACTCCAACGCGGCCGGTACTGCGCGAGTAGCCATCCGCCATGTAGGTGGTGGCCTGCTCGTTGCGAGCGCAGATGAAGTCAACATCATCCGCGCGCCGGTACAAGGCGTCGGCCGCCCCGTCCAGCTGCACACCGGGGATGCCGAACACGCGGTCGATCCCCTGGGCGATAAGGCTCGCGACCAGAACGTCGCCGCCTGTCTTCTGCTCCATTGTCTGTTTCTCCTCCATAGCTTGCAGATCACTGTATTCGTTACAATCAATTGTGGCAATGAAAATCACTGCGATGATTCGCATGATTTGTTGCCCCTCATCCTTAAGATGGGGCGAGAACTCGGACCAAGGGGGACCTACCGCACATGAGCACCCACCAGCCAGGCACACGCCCGCGCATGAGCCAATCCGTGGCGGATGGCCTTGTGGAACAGGTTGAACACCTGATCAAGTCCGAGAAGCTGGCGCCCGGCTACCGCATCGGCACCAAGCAGGACCTCTGCGAGCGCTACGGGGTGGCCCCCGCAACCCTTGGCGAGGCGATGCGCGTCCTCCGTGCCCGCGGGGTCATCGAGGTTCGTCCTGGCCCGGGCGGTGGGCTGTTCGTCGCCGAACAGTCACCGCTGATCAAGCTGGCCCACGCCGTCCTGGCATTGCGCCAAGACGGCGCCACCGTCAATGACGTGCTGGAGGTCCTCGACGCCCTCGACGAGGCCGTCATGCGCGATGCCCTCGCCTACCGCTCCGACGCGGATGTGAAGGAGCTGCAGGCCCTGCTCGCCGAGTTGACCGAGGTCTGGCACGACCCCGTGGCCGGGCTTCACTGCAATTGGCGCCTGCACCGGCGCATCGCCGCCATCTCCCCCAACGAGGTGCTGCGCACCTTCTACATGCATCTCGTGGAGTACATCGAGGCGGAGAGCGTCGGAGCCACCACCACCAACTTCGATGTCATGGGCTTCCACCCCGACACTGATGAGCGACTTCAGACCCACAAGGACCTCATCGAAGCCATCGTCGACCGCGACGAGCCGGCCATGCAGCGCGCGCTCGTGGCCCACCGCACCCTGGGGCGCTAGCCCCGGCGAGCGGCAAGCCGCCCACCCCACCCCGGCTCCGCGTCGTCGAGCACTTCCCATGACAAAAGTGCCCGACGACGCGGGGCCGGGGCGCGTTTACGCGCCGCCTCCCGCGCCCGGAAGCCCGCGAACGCGGTCCACGAGCGCGTCCACGTCCAGCCCGGACAGGCCGACGCCGGGGTCAACCCGCACCACGATTCCTTCGCCGAACTCGGGAGCCTGGGGGTGCAGATCCACGACATCTCCGTCGATCCACACCCACGGCAGCCCGCGGGCGTAGGCACGGATGGCCGCCAGCTTGTCGAACTGGACCGGAAGGAAGGGCCACGGCTCCGCAGGCAAGCCGAGGGCCTCGCTGAACGCCGTGTGGGCGTTGTGACCCCACTCCGAGGCCCAGACGATGTCGAAGTGCTCTCCGAGCGCCGAGATCACGGCCTGGGCGTCGACGGGTACCGCCACATCGCGGGCCCACCGTCCCCAGGCGGATACGTGCTTGACCTCGACTTTGACGGCCGCCTCATCCTCCAAGGCCACCACGTCGCTGATGCCCAGGACCAGCAAGGGGCGCCGTCCGGAGGGGCGCAGGGCCTCGTACTTGGCCATCAGTCGTCGACCGCCTCGCGTTGCGCTTCGGTGACCAGCTCGCCCTGGAAGTAGTTGCCGCCGATGACGGGAACCACCACATCGGCGTCGTCGAAGATCACGCCGACCGGGTCACCGCCTTGGGCCACCGCCTTAACCTGCTTGGCCATCATGCGACGCACCATCGCCACCCCCTGATCCGTGGTGGTCAGGTGATCTTCGCTGTGAAGCGAGATGTCCCCCTGCGACTTCTGTGCCTCGTAGTCTCCGGGGAGGCGCTGGTGATCGGCCTCGTCGAGATCCGCCCAGGGCCGGCCCTCGTGCGTCGATCGCAGCTTCTTCAAGAACTCGGGATCGGCGTCCCGGGCGATGGTGAAGATGCGGAAGGAGGTGTCGTCCTCCGGGACGACCCAACCGATCATGTTGGTCTGCCCCGAGGCGAGCTTGGGGCTTGCCACAACGCGCAGGTTAGGGAACATCACCTCGGTGACGCGGCGAAGCTCACGCCCGTCGCCGAGCGAGCGCATCTGAATCGAACGCACACCATTGGGGGTGTATTCGTAAGACACTTCGGGGATCAGCGCCATCTCCGGCGTGAACTGATTCCCGCTGAAGCGCGCGTGCAGGATCGGCACGTGGAACGGGTCCATGACGTTTTCCCAGTGCTGGAGCCAATTGAAGTCCAGCAGCGCTGGGCCGCCGCCGCCCACGCCGTTGTCATCAACGATCAGGACCTCACCCTCCGGGAGATTCTCGAAGGTGTCGTAGCGGGGCAGCACCGGCTTCTTCTCCGGGGGACCCATGTAAGCCCAGATCAGGCCGTACTGCTCCTGCGTGGGGTACCACGGCTGGCGCACGCGATCGCGGTGGAGGCCAAGCTCGGGCTCGCACGGCTGCTCCAGGCACTTGCCTTCGGTATCGAAGACCCAGCCGTGGTAGCAGCAGCGGATACCGTCGTCTTCCACGCCGCCGTAGTACAGGCTGGCACCGCGGTGAATGCAGCGGGGATGCAGCAGGCCCACCTCACCGCGTCGCGTGCGGAAGAGCGTGAGTTCCTCCCCCAGCACCTTGAGGCGCTTGGGGCGGGTGGTCGCATCCTCGGACTTGGCCACCGGTTGCCAGTAGCGGCGCAGAACCTCGCCGTAGCCGGTGCCCTGGCCCACCTGGGCCAGATCGTGCAGGGGGGAGCCCAGGCGAAGCCCGTAGGCGGTTCCCGAATCCATGGTGTTCCTTTCGAGGGTGAGGGGTCGACGCCGCGGCGCCGGTGGGGAGCTAGATGTCGAGGACGAGCGCTGGCGTGCGCGCACGGGAAACGCAGATCATCATGGTTTCGTTGGAGGCGCGCTCCTCCGGGGAGAGGATCGAATCGCGGTGCTCGGCCTCGCCGTCCACGATGTCGGTCTCGCAGGTGCCGCAGACCCCTTCCAGGCACGAGCTGGGCACGGGAATGCCGGCCTGCTCGAGCATCTCCAGGATGGAGCACCCTGCCTCGACGGTGAGCTTGAGGCCGGAGGCCCGCGCCTCCACCTCGAAGGCCTCCCCCTCGCCGAGATCAGCAAAATTGCGGGCCTGAAAGCGCTCCACGCGCAGCGTGCCCGGAAGCCAATCGGCGCTGAGCGCCTCCAAGGCATCCAGGAGGGCCTCGGGGCCACAGGCGTACACGCGCTCCGCGCCGGTCGGCTGCCCGATCCAGCCCGCCACGTCGAGCCGCCCGTCCTCGGAACTCGGGAAAACCTCGACCCGCGGGTCCTGCAGCAGGTCGGTGTCGAGGAAGGCCATCGTGGCGCGCTCGCGCCCCAGGTAAGCCAGGCGCCAGTCGATGCCGGCCTCCCGGGCCGCGCGGATCATGGGCAGGAGCGGGGTGATCCCGATGCCTCCGGCGACAAACACGGCCGGCACGGCGGGATCGAAGGCGAAGTGGTTCAGGGGCGCGGACACCTTGAGCACGGCACCGGGGCGCAGCTCCCGATGGATCCAGCGGGAGCCTCCGCGACTCACGTCTTCGCGCAGCACCGCGATCTCCCAACCACGGGGATCAGCAGGGTCCGAGCACAGCGAGTACTGCCTCTCGACGCCGTTGGGCAAAAGGACGTCCACGTGAGCGCCGGGCTCCCACGCCGGAAGCTCGCCCCCTCCGGGCAGCTCCAGGCGCACGCCGAGCACGCCGTCAACCTCCCAGCGCAACTGGCGCACCACCATTTCCAGCGGCTGCGCGGATGCCTCTGCCGCGGGTGAACCTGACATGGGGGACGTCCTCCTTCTCGACCAAGAACCTAAATGGTTATAATGATTTGGAAGCATATGGTCCCGGGCCAACCGCTGTCAACGAGCCCCCTCTCGATTGGAGTACTGATGAGCACCACCGAACCCGCAACCGCTCAGCGCACGCGCGCCGCACTGGACGCCGTGCCCAGCTACAAGCAAGGTCGCACCCTGGCCGAAGGCGCAGACATGGTGAAGCTGTCGTCGAACGAGCTCCCGTTCGCGCCGCTCCCCTCCGTGCTCGCCGCGATCGAAGCCGGACTGAACGGGCTGAATCGCTATCCCCTGACGGCAGCCCCGGCGTTGACGGAGGCCCTGTCGCGACGCTTCAACGTGGGAGCCGAGCGCATCGTGTACGGCGCCGGTTCGGTCGAGATCGTGTCGCAGTTCATCCGCGCGACCTGCGCCGAGGGCGACGAGGTGATGTACGCGTGGCGCTCCTTCGAGGCCTATCCCATGCTCGTGCAGACGGCCGGCGCGACGCCGCTCCAGGTCCCGTTGACGGCCGATCACCGTCACGATCTGCCCGCGATGCTGGCCGCCATCACCGACCGCACGCGCCTGATCATCGTGTGCAATCCGAACAATCCGACGGGAACCACCGTGTCCGCGGAGGAACTGGAAGAGTTCCTCTCGCAGGTTCCGGCCTCGGTGTCCGTCCTCCTCGATGAGGCCTACCACCAGTTCGACGACGGCGTGGAGCCGATCGTGGGAGCCGAGCTCCTCGAGCGATTCCCGAACCTGTCCATCGCCCATACGTTCTCCAAGGCCTACGGCCTGGCCGGTCTGCGCGTGGGCTACGGCATCGCACCGGCCGGCCTGGCGTCAGCCCTGCGCAAGGTGGCGGTTCCCTTCGGCGTCACGGATCTGGCCCAGCGCGCAGCGGTGGCATCCCTCGAGGCCGGCGCCGAGCTCGAAGAGCGCGTCGACGCCGTCCTGGCCGAGCGTCACCGCGTGGTGTCGACCCTCGAGGCGGCGGGATGGACCCTTCCCGCATCCCGCGCCAACTTCCTGTGGCTGCCGTTGGGCGCCGACACCGAGGCCGCAGTGGAGGTGCTCGAGCGCCACGGAATCCTGGTGCGCCCGTTCCCCGGCGAGGGACTGCGCGTCACGATCGCCGAGATCGAAGGCAACGATCGCCTCCTCGCCGGCGCGGCGGAGCTGGCCGAACGCGGAGTGACCGGAGGCCTTGTCTCACACTGAGCACGGCCTACCGAACACCAACGCAGGCGGGCACCCCCCGTGGGTGCGTGCCCCCCAGCGCTCACGTAAGGGCTCGAGTGCCGGAAGGCGAAGGGGTTAGCTAGACCACCCCCGCTTTCCCGCGCCGGAAGCCCCGCGG
>JALAHE010000253.1 GCA_022712075.1 Galactobacter sp. | reverse complement strand
GTCGTGCACCGGATCTGCACCCGTCACCACGAAAAGTCACCCACCTTGTTGCTTGCGCACCGTCCCCGGGACGGTGCACAAGCACCGAGGGGGTGAGAAGGCGCGCCGGGGTACACGACGGCGCGTGGCCCGGATCGCGGGCGACGGCGCCTCCCGGCCCCGCGCCTCAGGCGGCCGCGGCCACCGAGGCGGGGTTCACCGCGAGGTCCAGCGGCTCGCGCCCGCGCCCACGCAGCAGGAGGAAGCTGAGCGAGGCGAGCGCCACCCAGGCCACGCCGATGATGAGCGCCCACACGGTGGACGGGCTGAACGCCTGCGCCACCAGGACAAACACGCAGAAGGCGAGCGCCACGACGCTCGTCCACGGCGCGCCGGGCATCCGGTACACCGAGCGCTCGCCGGAGGCTCGCAGCCGGCGGCGCATCGCCAGGTGCGAGCACAGGATGAAGATCCACGTGGACACGGTCGCGAAGGACGCGATCGAGGCGACCATGAGGAAGAGCGTGTCGGGGATGAGCAGGAACGCGCCGAGCCCCACGAGTAGCGCGCCAAGCACCACCAGCACGGGGACGAGCGGCACGCCGGACCCGCCGCGCACGGCGCCGAAGGCCCGCGGCGCCTGCCCCTGCTGCGCGAGGCCGTACATGAGCCGCGCCGAGGCGTAGGTGATGGAGTTCATCGCCGAGAGCGCGGCCGTCAGGACAACGAAGTTCACGATGTGCTGCGCCGCGGGCAGGCCGAGCGCCGAGAAGACCGTCACGAACGGCGAGGAGCTGGGATCCAGCTGCTGCCACGGGACGAGGCACAGGATCACGGCGAGCGAGAGCACGTAGAAGAGCAGGATGCGCACGGGCACCGAATTGATCGCCTTGGGGATGGAGCGCTCGGGGCGGTCGGCCTCGCCGGCCGTGGAGCCGAGCGTCTCGATGCCGCCGAAGCTGAACGCGACCACGCCGAGGCTCATGACGATGCCCCACACCCCGAACGGCGCGAAGCCTCCGGCGCCGCTCCAGAGGTTCTCGACGGTGGGCGTGTGCCCGCCCACCGAGACGCCAAACACCAGCAGCGCGAGCCCGCCCGCGATGAGCGCCACGATCGTGACGACCTTGATGAGGGAGAACCAGAACTCCACCTCGCCGAAGACCCGCACGCGCAGCAGGTTCAGCCCGATGATGAGCGCGATCGCCGCGAGCATCCACACCCAACCCGGCGTCCCGGGGAACCACAGCCCCATGTACGCCGTCACGGCCGTCATGTCCGCGATCGCCACGAGCAGCATCTCAAAGACGAACGTCCACCCGGCCAGGAAGCCGAAGTAGGGGCCCAAGTAGTGGTGCGCGTAGTTCGCGAAGGAGCCAGCCACGGGGTGCCGCACCGCGATCTCGCCGAGCGCCCGCATGACCAAGAACACGCACCCGCCGGCCACGATGTAGGACACGAGCACGGCGGGGCCGGCGGCCTTGATGGTCTCGGCCGAGCCGAGGAAGAGCCCCGTCCCGATCGCCGATCCGAGGGCAATGAAGCGGATGTGCCGCATGGACAGGCCGCGGCGCAGGGTGTCGGGCGCGCCGGAAGCGGAGGCCTGAGGGGAGGGAGAATGCACGGGGATCCAGGGTAGTCGCGTGCGCGGGGTCGCGGTACTCGGGTGGTCATAGTGGCTGCTCATCCTTCGCCCGGGCCCGGGCGGGTGAGAGGCTGGGAGGCATGATCGTCGCGTTCTCCGTTTCCCCATCCGGCAACGACCACCCGGACGGTTCCGTGCACGACGCCGTCGCCGAGGCCGTCCGCGTGGTCCGCGATTCCGGCCTCCCGTTCCGCACCTCCTCGATGTTCACCGAGATCGAGGGCGAGTGGGACGAGGTCATGGACGTCGTCAAGCGCGCCACGGCGGCCGTTGGCCGCTACGGCACGCGCATCTCGCTCGTGCTCAAGGCGGACATCCGCCCGGGCCGCACGGGCGAACTCACCGGTAAGATCGATCGCCTGCAGAAGGCCATCGCGCAGCAGGACGCCCAGGGGCACGACGACGCCCCGGTCGCCTTGGAGCGCGATACGCGCCCCGCGCTGGGCGAGGGCGAAGGGGCCTGACGGCCCCGGCCGCCGGGCCCCGTGCCGGGCGGCCGGACCACCCCGTGCCCGGGGCCTGGGCGCCCAACTGCCGCGTCGGCCGGGTTCCCGGCGGACGCGTTCGCGAGGGCGAGTCGGCTGGCTGCTTCGACCGCCCCGGGGCCGCTCCAGGGCGCGCGCCCGCTGGAACGCTGGCGCGGCCGGGCCCGCCGCTGCGGCGGGCCGGGGCACCCGGCCGGCCACTCGCCGTCGGGCACCGCCCCTGAAGTACACGTCATCCCCGCGCCGCGGGGAGAGGAAAGGAACGCATGTCAGCCACGCCACTGGGAGGCACCCCCGCTCCTTCCTCGCCGTCTGAGGTGGAGTCCTTCCTGGAGCTGAGCCTCGTCGACGAGCCGGCCGGCGTCGCCGCCGTGCGCCGCGCGAGCGTCGAGGCCGGCCTGCCGGACGAGGCCTCGGCCCCGGCCCGCGGCAAGTTCCTTTCCCTGCTCACGCGCCTCTCCGGCGCGCGCCGCATCCTGGAGATCGGCACCTTGGGTGGCTACGCCGCCGCCTGGATCCTCGACACGCTGCCCGAGGACGGGCACCTGCACTCGCTCGAGATCGACCGCGGCATCGCGGATGTGGCCAGGGCCAATCTGCGGCTCGTCGACGCGGAGGGCGAAGGGCGCCGCTGGACCGTGGAGACCGGCCCCGCGGTCAAGGCGCTGCACCAGCTCACGTGGACGCGGCAGGCGCCGTTCGACCTCGTGTTTATCGATGCCGACAAGGCGAGCACCAAGGTCTACCTCGAGTGGGCGCTGCGGCTCACGGCGCCCGGCTCCGTGGTGATCGTTGACCACGTCATCCGTGCCGGCGTGGTTGGTGCGGAGGCGGACGGCAGCGAGGCGGACGCCGAGGCGGCGGCCGGCATGGCCGCGGCGCTCAGGCTCCTGCACGAGGACCCGCGTTTCGATGCGACAGCACTGCAGACGGTGACGGGTCGAGGCTGGGACGGCTTCGCGATCGCGCTCGTTACGGGGGCCGCGGCCCCCGGTTCCGCGGCCCAGCGCGTCACCGTCGCGCCGATGGGTCCCGAGACCGTGCGCGGCGCGCTCGAGGTCAAGAACCTCGGCTGGCGCGAGACGTTCTCCAAGCACATCGCCGAAGACTGGCTGGACGACATGGACCGCCGCCTCGACGCCGACGTCGTCTCGTGGACCCGGGCCCTGCAACGACCGGGCAACCTCACGCGCACGGCCGTCGCCACGACTGAGGACGGGGAGGTCGTGGGCATGGCGTCCGCCGCGCCCGTGCTTGAGGAGTCCGACCGCCTCGCGACGGGCGCCAAGTGGGAGCTGTTTACGGTGTACGTGGCGCGGGCCTGGCAGGGGTCCGGGATCGCCCGGCGCCTGGCCGACTCGGTGCTCGGCGACGAACCGGCGCTGCTGTGGGTGCTCGAGGACAACCCGCGCGCGCAGGCCTTCTTCGAGAAGCTCGGCTTCACGCCGGACGGGGCCCGCGAGGAGCTGCCGCCCGAGTGGAGCGGCGCGCACGACATCCGCATGGTGCGCCGGGCCTGAGTCGCGGGCCGGCGCGCGGATCGGCGCGTCCGGTTCGTTGTGGCGGGTGCCCTCCCGGTCCGGCCGGCTGCCCGGCGCGGCTCCCGGTCTGGCTCCCGACGTGCGGCGAGGCGCGGAGGCGACGGCCCGTCGTCGTGCGTCGCCTCCCTGTTCCCGTCCGCGCGCCGCGCGATAGCGTGGCGCCACGGAAGCTGGCGAGGACGGAGGGGCCATGGCGCTGCCTGAGGGCGTGAGAATCGAGCCGCTGCGACAGGAATGGGTGCGTGGAGCCCTTCTCGTGAAGAACGCCGGCTGGCGCGACACCTATCTGCCGTGGCTCGGCGAGGAGTATCTTGACCGCCTCGACGCCGGGCTTGAACGCGGCGTTGCGGGCTGGAGTGCTGCGCTGGCCGAGGGGCGGCTCATGCCCACATGGGTCGCGCTCACCGCCGACGACGCCGTGGTGGGCGTGGGGGCCGGTGCCACCGTCGAAGCGATGGCTGCGATCGAGGGCCGCCTGGCCGGTGCGGCGGCCGCCGGGGTCAGTCACGAGCTGGGCGTGCTGTATGTCGATGGAGCCTGGCGGGGGCTGGGGATCGCCGAGGCACTGACTGACGCGGCGATTGGCTCGCATCCGGCCCAGCTGTGGGTGCTCGAGGACAACCCGCGGGCGCGGGCGTTCTACGGCAAGATGGGCTTTGTTGCCGATGGTGGCATGGAAGAGCTGCCGCCCGAGTGGAACGGCGCTCGCGAGATCCGGATGGTGCGGCGATGAACGATTTTTGGCGCCAGATCCTGGGTGACCAGGTGGGCCTGCAGGTGTTGTTGCTCCTCGTGGCATATGTCTTGTGCTCGGCGATCGGGCTGGAACGCCAGGCGCGGAGGAAGTCCGCTGGTTACCGGACGCACGTCTTAGTGGGCCTGGGGTCCTGCGTGTTCACGCTGGTCTCCGCCTACGGCTTCGGCGCCTTCTTCGGCGACGCCCCGCGGGACCCCACACGGATCGCGGCGCAGGTCGTCTCCGGCATCGGTTTCCTCGGCGCCGGGGTGATCTTCAAGGGCTCCACCACGGTGCGGGGCCTGACGACGGCGGCGTCCATCTGGATCGCGGCGGCCGTGGGTATGGCCTGCGGTGCGGGCATGGTGGCGCTGGCGCTCATCGTGACCGGCATCTACTTGGTGACGCTGCTGCTCGTGGCACCGCTCATGCGGCGGCTGCCGGGCGAGCGCAAGGTGACGGACCTGCGCGTGGTGTACGCCGACGGCACCGGCGTGATGCGCCAGGTTTTGGAGGTCGCCTCGGAGAACGGCTTCACCACCACCTTCGAGGGGGCGAAGAAGTCGGTGGCTGAGGACGGGACCAAGCTCATCGACGCCGAGCTGCGCTTCCTCGGGAACGCGCGGGTGGAGGACCTGGTGCCGCTGCTGTCGGAGCTCTCCGGGATGCGGCAGGTTGGCGTGCGCAGGGGCGTGGGGCCGTACGAGGAAGAGGACGACGAGTAGG
The DNA here is from genome assembly GCA_022712075.1 of Galactobacter sp. Lineage (GTDB taxonomy): Bacteria > Actinomycetota > Actinomycetes > Actinomycetales > Micrococcaceae > Galactobacter. Next base: position 3,664 of record JALAHE010000253.1, on the reverse strand, counting down.
CGGCTCTTGGGTGCGTCCGGACGCCTCGCCCTGGGGTGTTTCGGTGGGCGTGTTTTTGCGACGGGGTGCGCAGGATACGCCTCGCTTGGAGTCTTGTCACCGTTGTTTTGCGACGCCCCGACGTGAAGACTGGGTGCTGTCCGCGCGCCATCAATCCGCGCGGTGAACCCTGCTTGATCCCCCAAGGAGACCCCGCATGTCCAGCGTTGTTCCCGGTCGCTTCGACGGCCGCACCATCATCGTCACCGGCGCCGGTTCCGGCATTGGCCGCGCCACCACCGAGCGCATCATCGCCGAGGGTGGCCGCGTGATCGCGTCCGACGTCGTGGCCGAGCGCCTCGATGCCCTGGCCGCCGAGCTGAACGTCGGCGAGCAGCTCGTGACCGTGGCGGGCGACGTTGCCGAGGAGTCTGCTGTGGAGGCCATCGTGGCCGCCGCCGGCGCCAAGATCGACGGCCTGGCCAACGTGGCTGGCATCATGGATGGCTTCCTGCCCGTGGGCGAGGTCGACGACGCCACGTGGGATCGCGTGCTGCGCGTTAACGTCACGGGCCCCATGAAGCTCTCCCGCGCCGTGGTGCCGCTCATGGTCGAGGCCGGCGCCGGCGCGATCGTGAACGTGGCCTCCGAGGCGGGCCTGCGCGGCTCCGCCGCCGGTGCCGCGTACACCACCTCCAAGCACGCCATCATCGGCCTGACCAAGAACACCGCGGTCATCTATGGCCCGTCCGGCATCCGCACCAACGCTGTGGCTCCGGGCGGCGTGAAGACCGGCATCGAGGCACCGTTCAAGTCGGAGTTCGCCGCCGGGCGCCTCGGCCCGCTGTTCGTGGCCGCCGGCGCCCCGGCCGAGGCCACCCAGCTGGCCGGCGCCATCACGTGGCTGCTCTCGGACGACTCCTCCAACATCAACGGCGTGGTGCTCGCTTCGGACGGCGGCTGGTCCGCCGCCTGATCCTCGGGCCGAGCCGACGAGGGCCCCGCGCGCGCTGCGTGCGGGGTCCCGCGCGTTGGGCGTGCGGTGCGCGGCGCGCTGATCTGACGCGCACCGCCGCCGGATCAGCGCGCGTCGAGCGCCACGATCTCCGCCTTGAAGCCATCGGAGCTCTCGAGCCACCCGGCGTAGTGCGCGGGTCCGCCGGCGTGCGGATACCGCTCAGGGTAGAGCTCCACCCAGCCATGGGCGGTCGCCTCGCGCATGATCGCGTCGGCCTCGGCGCTCGTGTCGACGCCGAAGGCCAGGTGGTTCAGGCCGGGGGCGCGGCGGTCGTGCGTCGCCGAGCTGAGGTTCGGGGAGGTGGTCAAGGTCAGGTAGGCTCCGCCGGCGGCCCAGGAGTCGCCCTCGTCCCACGTGGCGGTGCGCTCGAAGCCGAGCCGCGCCAGCAGCCAGCCCCACTCGGCCCGCGCCGAGGCGAGGTGGGCCACCCAGAGTTCAACGTGATGAAGGCCTGCCATGCCCCGACTCTGCCGCCCCGAACCCCGCCGGGGCGCGCGCCACGCCTAAGCTTGATGGGACCGCCCGCATCCGAGGCGGCGGGCGAGGAGAGCACACGTGGGACGCAAGCGCGGCGGGCGCGAGAACGAGGCGCAGCCGGAGGGCGATGCCCTGCGCGAGGGAACCTGGGAGACCGACACCGGGACGGTGCGACTCGAGCGCGACCCGTATTCGCCGAGCGCCTGGACTGTCTACGTCAACGGCGTGCCCTCTTCCCATGTGGATCTCGAACACCCCGAGCGCCTCGACTTCGAGTACATGCGCTGGATGGCGGCCCTCATCGCGCAGCGCTGGAGAGAAGGCGGGCGCGTGCGGGCCCTGCACCTCGGCGGCGGAGCCTGCTCCATGGCGCGCTGGATCCACTCCGCCTACCCCGATGCCCGGCAGGTGGTCGTGGAGTTGGACGCGCGCCTGACCGTGCTGGTGCGCGAGTGGTTCTCGCTGCCGAGCGCTCCGTTGCTGCGCCTGCGCCCAGGCGACGCGGGAGAGGTCCTGCCGACCCTGACGGACCGGACCCGTGACCTGATTATCCGCGACGTCTTCGCGGGGGACCAGACCCCGGAGCAGTTGACCACCCCCGCCTTCCACGCCGAGGCCAAGCGCGTCCTCGCGGAGGACGGCCTGTACCTGCTCAACGTGGGCGACGCCCCGGACCGCGCCCACCTGCGCGCCGAGGCGAGCGCTCTGCGCGAGCTCTTCCCCCACGTGGCGGCGGTGGCCGACCCGGCCATGCTCAAGGGGCGACGCCGAGGCAATGTGGTCGTCGCGGCGTCGAGCAAGGAACTGCCGCTGGGCCCCGCCCTGACCCGGTCCCTCCTGGGCGATGCGCTCCCGGCACACGTCTGGGGCGAAACGGAGCTGGCGGCCTTCCTCCGCTGACTCCGCCGCGTCGCCGCATGCGGTTTGTGCGTATCCGGCGACTCTTACTCGCCGGATACGCACAAACTGCATGCATGGCCGGACGGGGAGTTATCCACAGGCGACGATCGCAGCCCTGCGGCGATCGGCCACCCGGTGCCAGTCTTGGCTGATGGACCATCTCAAGCCCTTGGCCTGGCCGGACGCGCTCGTGAGTTCTGCCAACCAGCCCGCTGTTCGCCAGCGTTTCGATGAGGGTGAGTACGTGCGCCTCGTCTCCGGTTGGTACGTCCGTTCAGAGGCCTGGCTGGCCGCCCGTCGGCATGAGCGCTTTGCGTGGGTGATGGCTGCGCGGACGGCGCGTTCATCGACGATCACCCTGTGCGGCGAAGCGGCGCTCATGGCGATGGGGTTGCCGGTGGCGGGGGCTCCCGAACGCATCTTGGCGGCGGATGCCACCCGCTCCCGCAGCGGTTCGCTGCCAGACACCTTCGCGGCGCGAGGGGCGCGGGCGGCCGAGCTCGAGGCCACGTGGCGGCCTCAGCTGCAGCGGCATCAGCACCCGCATTCTCACACTCACGACACCGGAGTGTTCCGTTGCGTCGAACCGCTCGAGGCGGCCTTAGAGGTGATGTCGCGCTTGCCGCTCATCCGGGCGCTTCCCGTGGCGGACGGGCTCGCGCGCTGGGGGAACGAGGTCGGCCTCGGCGACCGCCAGGTGGAGACGGCGATCGAGGGAATGCGCGCACGCCTGCGGCGGGAGCGCGCGCGGCTAGCGTGGGACGCGCGCAGCTCGCAGTCGGGTTCCGTGGGCGAATCGATGAGCCGGGCCGTCATGCTGTCGCACGGCTTTGAGGCGCCGGTGCTCCAAGTCGCCCTCTTCGACTCGCGCGGCCGCGTGGGCATCGTCGACTTCTGCTGGCTCGGCGCCAAGGTGGTCGGCGAATTCGACGGTCGGCTGAAGTACGACGGCAGCCTGGGCGACTCTCGCACAGCCGATGAGGTGTTCGGCCAGGAGAAGGCGCGCGAGAACCGACTGACGGCGCTGGGGTATCGCGTGGTGCGTTGGAGCTGGGCGGATCTGCTCCACCCCGAGCGGCTGGTTCGACTGCTGCGGGCAGCGGGCGTGCCACGAGCCTGAGTGCATGCGGTTTTTGCGTATCCGGCGCGAAAGAGCCGCCGGATACGCAAAAAGTGCACGCAGCGCGGAGCGCGCCCCCGAAACGCCGGCCGCCCCCCACCCCCAACGGGGAGCCGGCCGCCCCGCCACAGCACGACCACACCCCCCCGCACCAGCCGCGTAGGCGGTGG
>JALAHE010000252.1 GCA_022712075.1 Galactobacter sp. | reverse complement strand
GGGCAGCGGGGGACGTCGTTGGCCCGGGTGAGGGGGCCCACGCCGGCCTGAGGGGTGCCTCACGCCAAGGCATGCCTTACTAGAAGCCATAGCCCGATTAGGGGATGATGGTCTTGTGTATTCAGAGGCTTCAGCATCCCCGCGCGCGGACGACTCCGCGGTCAACGCCAAGGACGCAGACGCGAGCACGCGTGATCGCGTGTTGCGCACCGTGCTCGAGCACGGCCCCATCACGGCGGCCGAGCTCGGACGCCGCCTTGGCTTCACCCCGGCGGCGGTGCGCCGCCACCTCGATCGGCTCGAATCCGACGCCCTGATCGGCGTGAAGGACGTCCCGCAGCAGCGCGCCAAGGCCGGCAGGCCCGCCCGCCACTACGTCGTCAACCCGGCCGCCCAGGTCCGCCTCGGCAACGAGAACGGCCGCCTGGCCGCCGACGCCGTGGCCATGCTGCGCGAGATGGGCGGCGAGGACGCCGTCAAGGAGTTCGCCCGCCGCCGCGCGGCCGAGCAGGAGGAGCGCTACCGCGAGCGCGTCCAGGCTGCCCCGGCCGGCGCCGAGCGGGCCGAGGCCCTCGCCGCCGCCCTGGCGGACGACGACTACGTGGCCTTCACCCGCGTCGTCGACGTCTCCACCGGCACGCACGCCATGCGCAGCCTCCAGCTGTGCCAGGCGCACTGCCCGGTCGTCGACGTGGCCCGCGAGGTCCCGGAGATCTGCGAGGCCGAGGCGGAAATGTTTGCCCGCCTTCTCGACGTTGACGTGAGAAGACTCGCCACGCTGGCCGCGGGCGGCCACGTGTGCACCACCCATATTCCCCTCGGGCGCGACGCTGACAGCGTCGTTCCCGAGAAGCGAACCAGAATCACGATTTCCAAGAAGCAGGAGAGGACGCGATGACGGAGCAGATGGCGCCAAGCGCCGCGGATCCCGGCGTGATCGCCGAGATCCTCGAGAACAATCCCGAGCTCGAAGGCATCGGCAACTACCAGTACGGCTGGGCCGATGAGGATGCCGCCGGTGCTGCGGCCAAGCGCGGCGTCGACGCCGATGTCGTGGCCGACATCTCGGCGAAGAAGTCCGAGCCCGAGTGGATGCTCGCCCGCCGCCAGAAGGCGCTGAAGTACTTCGATCGCAAGCCCATGCCGACGTGGGGTCCCGACCTCTCCGGCATCGACTTCGACAACATCAAGTACTTCGTGCGCTCCACGGAGAAGCTTGCCGAGTCGTGGGAGGAGCTCCCGGCGGAGATCCGTGACACCTACGAGAAGCTGGGCATCCCTGAGGCCGAGCGCAACCGCCTCGTGGCCGGCGTGGCCGCGCAGTACGAGTCCGAGGTCGTCTACCACCAGATCCGCGAGGACCTGGAGGCGCAGGGCGTCATCTTCCTCGACACCGACACCGCGCTCAAGGAGCACCCGGAGATCTTCGAGGAGTACTTCGGCTCCGTGATCCCGGCCGGCGACAACAAGTTCGCCGCGCTCAACACCGCCGTGTGGTCCGGCGGCTCGTTCGTCTACGTCCCCAAGGGCGTGCACGTCGAGATCCCGCTGCAGGCCTACTTCCGTATCAACACGGAGAACATGGGCCAGTTCGAGCGCACGCTCATCATCGCCGACGAGGACTCCTACGTTCACTACATCGAGGGTTGCACGGCTCCGATCTACAAGTCGGATTCCCTGCACTCCGCCGTGGTCGAGATCATCGTGAAGAAGAACGCCCGCGTTCGCTACACGACCATTCAGAACTGGTCCACGAACGTGTACAACCTCGTCACCAAGCGCGCCGTCTGCGAAGAGGGCGCCACGATGGAGTGGGTCGATGGCAACATCGGCTCCAAGGTGACCATGAAGTATCCCGCCGTCTACCTCACGGGCGAGCACGCCCGCGGTGAGACGCTGTCCATCGCCTTCGCCGGCGCCGGCCAGCACCAGGACACGGGTTCCAAGATGGTCCACATCGCCCCGAACACCTCCTCCTCGATCGTCGCCAAGTCGATCGCGCGCAACGGCGGCCGCTCCGGCTACCGCGGCCTGGTCCAGGTGCGCGAGGGCGCCAAGGGTGTCAAGAACAACGTGGTCTGCGACGCCCTCCTGGTTGACCAGATCTCGCGTTCGGACACCTACCCCTACATCGACGTCCGCGAGGACGACGTGACGATGGGGCACGAGGCGACCGTTTCGAAGGTCTCCGAGGAGCAGCTCTTCTACCTCATGGCCCGCGGCCTCGCGGAGCAGGAGGCCATGGCCCTCATCGTGCGCGGCTTCGTGGAGCCGATCGCGCGTGAGCTGCCCATGGAGTACGCGCTCGAGCTGAACCGCCTCATTGAAATCCAGATGGAAGGATCCGTGGGCTGATCATGGCCGATTCGATCATCACCGAGCGCACCAAGGGTGCGCCGCTCATCGCCGGCTTCACGGAGGAGGGCGAGGACCTCTCGCCGCTGAACCTGGCCGCGACGAACCTGTCCCCGCTGGGCGGCGACGCCGCCAAGGAGCACTCCCACGGCGGCGGCGTCGGCGTGGAGGACTCCTCCCGCGCTGGCCGTCCCGCCTCGTTCGATCCGAACGACTTCCCGGCCCTGACGGGCCGCGAGGAGGACTGGCGCTTCACCCCGCTCAAGCGCCTCAAGGGCCTGCATTCGGAGGCGCTCGACGCCGCCGCGGCGCCGGCCATCGAGGTCAAGGTCACCGAGGGCAACCTCGAGCTGGCCGTGGGCGTGGAGCAGGTCGCCAAGACCGACGCCCGCGTCGGCTTCCTCGCCCCCGAGGACCGCGTGGCGGCCAACGCCTACGCCGCCGTGGAGAACGCCACAGTCATCACGGTGCCCGCTGAGGCCGAGGGTGACGTCATCGTCGCTTCGATCAAGGGCGAGAACGCCACGCCGTCCGCGCAGCACATCGTGATCGTCGGCGAGCCCGGAGCCCGCGCCACCGTGGTCCTTGACCACAGTGGCCTGGCCGTCCTCTCGCAGAACGTCGAGATCGACCTCAAGGAGGGTGCCGACCTCAACGTCGTCACCCTGCAGCGCTGGGACGACGCCTCGGTGCACGCCTCCGATCAGCAGGCACGCATCGGCCGCGACGCCCACCTGAAGCACACCGCGGTGTCCTTCGGCGGCGACGTGGTCCGCGTGACCCCTTCGGCGCGCCTGTCAGCGCAGGGCGGCGAGGCCGAGATGTTCGGCCTGTACTTCGCCGACGCCGGCCAGCACCTGGAGCACCGCCTCTTCGTTGACCATGCGGCCCCGAAGTGCACCTCCAACGTGCTCTACAAGGGCGCGCTGCAGGGCGAGGACGCCCACGCCGTGTGGATCGGCGACGTGCTGATCCGCAAGGAGGCCACGGGCACCGATTCCTACGAGGCCAACAAGAACCTCGTGCTCACGGACGGCGCCCGCGCCGATTCCGTCCCGAACCTGGAGATCGAGACGGGCGCCATCGACGGCGCCGGCCACTCCTCCACGACGGGTCGCTTCGACGACGAGCACCTCTTCTACCTGATGGCCCGCGGCATTGACGAGAAGACCGCCCGCCGCCTGGTGGTGCGCGGCTTCCTCAACGAGATCATCCAGAAGATCGGGGTCGCCTCGATCGAAGAGCAGCTCAGCGAGGCCATCGAGGCCGAGCTGGCGCAGACCGAGAACTGACCCACCTCAATCACGTTCCGCCGCGCTGCCGCGCGGCGACGAGGAGAAAACTTATGTCTACCCTGGAAATCAAGGACCTGAAGGTCGGTATCGAGACCGAGCAGGGCCACAAGGAGATCCTGAAGGGCGTCAACCTCACCATCAACACGGGTGAGACGCACGCCATCATGGGCCCCAACGGCTCCGGCAAGTCCACGCTTGCCTCCACCATTGCGGGCCACCCGCGCTACATCGTCACGGGCGGCGAGATCCTGCTCGACGGCGAGAACGTCCTGGAGATGTCCGTGGACGAGCGCGCCAAGGCCGGCCTGTTCCTGGCCATGCAGTACCCCGTGGAGATCCCGGGCGTCACCATGACCAACTTCCTGCGCACCGCCAAGACGGCCATCGACGGCGAGGCCCCGAGCCTGCGCACGTGGACCAAGGACGTCAAGGGCGCCATGGAGAAGCTGCGCATCGACCCCGACTTCGCGGCCCGCAACGTCAACGAGGGCTTCTCGGGCGGCGAGAAGAAGCGCGTCGAGATCCTGCAGCTCGAGCTCTTCAAGCCCAAGTTTGCGGTGCTCGACGAGACCGACTCCGGCCTCGACGTCGACGCCCTGAAGATCGTCTCCGAGGGCGTCAACCGCGCCCAGGAGGAGAACGACATGGGCACCCTGCTGATCACGCACTACACGCGCATCCTGCGCTACATCAAGCCCGACTTCGTGCACGTCTTCGTCGACGGTCACGTGGCCGAGCAGGGCGGCCCGGAGCTCGCGGATCGCCTCGAGGAAGAGGGCTACGACCGCTACCTGGCCAAGGCCTGATCGCCATGACCGAGGGCAACAAGCAGACGTCCCTGGAGGACGTCACCGAGGCGCTGCACGACGTGATCGACCCCGAGCTGGGCGTGAACATCGTGGATCTCGGCCTGCTCTACGGCATGGCCTACAACGATGAGGGCACGCTCCTCATCGACATGACCCTGACCACGGCGGCCTGCCCGCTCACCGACGTCCTCGAGGACCAGGTCCAGAAGGCCCTGGACTCCATGGTCGATGATTGGCGTGTCAACTGGGTCTGGATGCCCCCGTGGGGTCCCGAGCGGATCACCGAGGACGGCCGCGATCAGATGCGGGCCCTGGGCTTCAACATCTGATCCGTTCCGGATCCCCGCTGTACGACGGCGGCTCGTCACCTTTGATTCAAAGGTGACGGGCCGCCGTCGTGCTGTGTCTGGCGCGGCTCAGGGGTGGTCGAGGTCCTGAGCGGAGAAGGTGTCGCACACGCCCGGGTCGCCCGAGCGGTAGCCCGTCGTGAACCAGGCCTGGCGCTGCGACGAGGAGCCGTGGGTCCAGCCCTCGGGGTTGACGTAGCCCGTGGACTTCTTCTGGATGTGGTCATCGCCCACGGCCGCGGCGGCGGAGAGGGCGCTCTTGATGTCGGCGTCGGACAGCGGCTGCATGAAGCGCTTGCCGTCCTTGTCCGTCGTGGAGGAGGCATGGTTGGCCCACACTCCCGCGTAGCAATCGGCCTGCAGCTCCACGCGGACGGAGCCGCCCTGGGAACCGGAGCCGACCTGTGAGTTCTGGATGGCGCCCGTCAGGTTCTGGATGTGGTGGCCGTACTCGTGGGCCACGACGTACTCCTGGGCGAGGGCGCCCGTGTCCGCGCCGTAGTTGCGCACGAGCTCGTTGAAGAAGGTCGGATCGATGTAGATCTTCGAGTCGCCGGGGCAGTAGAACGGGCCCATGGCGCTGCTGGCCTGGCCGCAGGCCGTGTTGGTGCCGTTGGCAAAGATGCGGGCGCCCGGCGCCTTGAAGCCCTCGATGCGCAGGTCCGTGGCCCCGTTGACCCAGTAGGAATCGAGGCTGTTCAGCGTGCCGACGATGCGGCAATCGTCGCGCTGGTTCGCGGCCGAGCCGCTCGTGCAGCTGTCGATCGCGGCGCCGTCGGTGCTCTGGACCTGCGTCACCTCCTGCTCCGCTGGGGTGTTCACCATGCCGGAGACGGCCTGGGGTCCAAAGATGATGGCGAGGATGAGGGCGATGATGCCGCCGCCACCGCCGATGGCCATGCCGGCGCGCGATCCTCCGCCGCCGCTGCGCGTGTCTTCGACGCGGGAGGGGTCCAGGCGGGATCCGTCATTGAAGCTCATGCGCGCCAGCGTACATAAGGCGGGGGCCCAAAGCTCCCCTTCGCGCTGGCG
>JALAHE010000251.1 GCA_022712075.1 Galactobacter sp. | reverse complement strand
TTCTTCACACCCTGCACAGGAGCACCCTCCCATGGCCCTCCTTTCCCGCGCCGCGCGCTTCCCGCTCGCGGCCGCCCTCGGCGTCGCCCTTGTCCTGCCCGCCGCCCCGGCGCTTGCCGCTGGGACCCAGCCGACCGCCGTCGTGCAGGAGGGCGAGACCCAGCCGTTCAAGGCGCCCATCATGGCGCCCTCCAGCCTCAAGTCGGCCTCTGGGCTCTACCTCCCGCTGGACCCCGAGAGCGGCGTGGCCGCCGCCAAGAAGAAGTGGGGCGGCTACCGGTTGACCTCGCCCCGCGGCGCGCGCTGCATGCCGACCGTCGGCGCCACGACGGAGCACCTGGGCCAGGACATCGCCACCAAGAGCGGCGCGCCGATCTACGCGGTCGCCGCGGGCAAGGTGCTGCGGACCAAGGACGGCACGAGCGCGAACTCCGGCTACATCGTCATCCAGTCAACGATCGCCGGGAAGAGCTACCAGGTGGCCTACATCCACATGTGGGACGCCGACGCCTTCGTCAAGGTGGGGGACACGGTCAAGGCCGGCCAGCAGATCTCGACGGTGGGTTCCTCGGGTCCCTCCACCGGCCCGCACCTTCACCTCGAGGTGTGGACGGGATCCTGGATGGCGCAGCAGCTCAACGTCATGGGCACGCCGGCCGCCCTCGACCCGATCGCCGTCCTCGCCGCGGCCGGCCTGAACATCACGGCCAAGGCGAGCTCGGTCTACCGCCCCGCCACGCCGTCCTCGTGCACCTACTACGCGCGCGGCACGGGCGTGATCCGGGCCGGCGCCAACGACACCTCCGCCGTCCTTGCCACCTTCGCCGCCGGCGACACCGTCGCCTCGACGCCCGGCGCCATGATGAACTCCCGCCTGCGCGTGACGTACAAGGGCAAGACGGGCTACGCGGCGTGGGGATCGTTCTCACCGTTCTACGTCGCCCCGGCCATCAGCACCCAGGCCGGGCTGGCCGGTCGCGTCTCCACCGTCACGAGCAACGTCAACCTGCGCGCCTCCGCCGTCTCCGGCGCCGTGCGCACCGTCCTGCCGAAGAACGCGAGCGTCACGGCCACGGGGCGTGTGGTCTCCGGCGGCACCTGGCGCGAGGTGAAGTACACCCCGGCGCAGGGCGCGGCGCTGACGGGATGGGTCTCCGCGGCCTATCTCAAGGACGCGCCGACCGCTCCGGCCAAGCCGGCCACGCCGGCAACGCCGGCCAAGCCCACGACGCCGGCGAAGCCGAGCACGCCGAGCACCCCGTCCGCCAACGCCATCACGACCCAGGCCTCGCTCAAGGGCAAGGCCTCCACCACCACGGTGGCCAAGCTCAAGCTCCGCGCCTCGGCGCCGAGCGGGGCCGTGCGGGTGCTCCTGCCCCAGGGTGCCAAGGTCGTCGCGACCGGGCGCATCACGCAGAAGGGCGCCTGGCGCGAGGTGAAGTACACGCCGGCCAAGGGGACCGCCCAGACCGGGTGGGTGTCGGTGAGCTACCTCAAGGACGCCTCGAGTTCGGTGGCCTCGAAGCCCACCGCGCCGGCCGTGAAGCCGGCGGCCAAGAAGACGAAGAAGACGACGGCCAACGTCTGGCTGCGCGCGGCCCCCAAGACCGGCAAGGGGATCGTGGTCATGAAGAAGGGCAGTACGGTGACGCTCTCCGGCACCACCAAGAAGGTCGGCGGGGCCACGTGGTACAAGGTGACCTTGGGTGGGCGCACCGGCTGGACCTCGGGGGCGTACCTGCGCTGAGCCGGGGCGCGTGAGCCCCCATGAGGGGCGTCCGGGGCGCTCGCGGTGCGTTGAGCTCCGCGGGCGCCCCGGATTCTTCGGCGCTACTTCGGCTCGGTCCAGACGGGCGTCGCCTCCTCGAGCCACACACTCGTCGTGGCGACGGCCGAGCGGAAGGCCTTGGCCGTGAGCGTCTTGCTCACGCTGGCCGAGGAGGTGGCGGTGACCGAGGCGAGCGACTTGTCTGCGTTGTGGGCGAGGCTCAGCGTCGACACATCGGCGAGGTCAAAGAGCTTGGCGAGGGTGGCCTGCGACACCGACGTGCTCCAGGTCCGGTGGTAGCCGAGGGAGTCGTCGACGCTCTGCAGATACGCGGTCTCGGTTCCCCAGACCGAGGCGCCCGAACGCGTCTTGCCGCCCGAGGAGGAGAAGTAGACGGTCTCGATCAGCTTGCCGCTGTGCTTCACGACGTCCCCCGAGACCGGGGTGCCGCCGCTCTGCTTGAGCGTCGCGTTGACGGCGGCCCGCCAGCGCAGGCCGTAGTACGCGCCGCTTCCCTCGTTCTCCTTGTTCCACGCGGTGAACTTCTGCGAGGCCACCTCGTCGTAGACGTTGCAACCGCACGCGGACTTCACCGCGCCGGTGGAACCCATGGCCCGCATGGCGTACGTGCGGCCGGCGATCGCCTGGGCCTGCAGCGCGGCGGAACTCCACGACGAGGGCATCTCGGCCAGGCCGTAGAGATACTCGTCGTTGAGGCGCAGCGTGTTGACAACATTGACCCTCCCGCCGAGCACCGAGAACTCCAGTACGCCGTGACGGTAGGCCACGGTGCGCACTCCCTCGTCGGCGCGGGGCACCTTCACGACGGTGTCTGCCGTGCCGGAGGCCCAGGCGCGCGTGTTTTGCCACTGCAGCGTCACGGGGCCCGTGAGGACCACGGTCCCGAGCGAACCGGCGCCGTAGCTCACGCTGAGCGCACCGTTCTTGACGCTCGCGCTCAGGGTCCCCACCGGCGTCGGGAGGGCGGCGCCGCTCGCGTACTTCTTGGTCGTTGAGGTGCCGTTTGCCGTGAGCACCGCGCTGACCGCGCCCGCCGCGCGAAGGCGCCACGCGCCGTCGGACACCGTGGCGCTGGCCGTGGCGGAGTTCAGCACCTGCACCTTGATGTCGGCGCTGGCGTATGCGGCCGAGTGATCCAGCTGCGCGCCTTGGTAGTAGTACTCGAGGATGCGCTCTGCGCTCCACCCGGCCTCGGCGCGGGCCTTGGCGCCGTACTGGCTCATGCCCACGCCGTGGCCCCAGCCCGAGCCCGTCAGGGTGAAGGAGCTCGGCGGGGCCGTCGTCGCGACCCAGACCTGCTGGGTGGTGGTCTTCGTGTACTTCTCGGTGACCGTGTACTTCTCCTGCACGGTGTACTTCTCTTTCACCGTGTACTTCTGGGCGACCTTCTGGGTGGTGGTCCCGGTCTTGAGGTAGCGCTTGAGCACCCAGCCGCTCTTGCCGGAGGCCTTGACGGCGCGCCACGTGCCCTTAATGGTCCCCGCCGTGACCTGGGTGTTCTTCTTCAGCAGTGCCACGCGCTTGGACGTGGCAGTGGCGCTCTTGCGCAGGTTCAGCGCCGCGGTGGTGCGGATCTGGGAGACCTTCTTGCTGACGTAGCGGGTCTTGGTGACGGTGCGCGTCTTGGTCACGGTGCGGGTCTTCGTCACCTGCCGCGTGGCGGGGACGGAGGTGGTCACGGTCTTCCAGTAGCCGGCGCTGGGCGCCGGGGTGGAAGAAGGCACGACGGCGGCCGCCACCGCGGGTGCGGCGCTCGCCGGGGCGGCGGAGACAACGGAGGCCAGCGGCACGGCGAGGGCGAGCGCCATCGCGGCGAGGCGGGGGGTGAGGCGGGGCATGCAGTCCTCCGTTGACAGGGCGGGTGCGGCGCGCTCGCGCGCGTCGGCTCCATTGTGCCTCATCCGTCACATCAGTCACAGGGGTCACGGCGGGCGGGCGCGGGAGCCGCCGTCGGTGGGAGCATGAGGGGTGCCCGCCGTCGACATGATCCAGCCCATTGCCGTCCTCAAGGACCCCGCCGAGCCGGCGGGGCACGAGGAGACCTGCCTCGCCGCCGCGCTCGCCTCCACGGCGGCCATCGTGGCCTTCCCCGAGGATCCGTTGTGGGCGCAGTGGTATCCGCACGGGCAGGGAAAGTCGGTGCGGAGGGGCAAGCCGAAGGACCTGCGGGCCCTCGAGGCCGAGGGCGCCGTGGTGGTCACGGTCGGCGACGCCGTGGCGGCGGCCTACCCGCCGCGCGAATACCCGCTCACGGGGCGCATGCGAGCGCTGCAGGTGGCCGGGACCGAGCTCGAACACACCGGGCGCCCCGTGTCCCACGCCTGGCCAGCGCCCGAAGGAGTGCCGGCCCTGCAGATCGGCCTCGACACGGCCCTGGGCATGAGCACTGGCAAGGCCGCCGCGCAGGCCGCGCACGCAGCCTTCGACTGGGCCGTGGCCCTGGGCCCGGAGCGCCTGGCCGCGTGGGTCGAGGCGGGTCAGCCGGCACGCCTCGTTCCGCTGGGGCGCCGGGACATGGCTGCCCTCCTGCCCACCGCCAGCGTGCAGATCCACGACGCCGGGCACACCGAGATCGCCTCCGGTTCGCTCACCGCGATAGCGCTGTAGGCGTAGCGCCGGGCTGCCGTTCAGCTTGCTCCTATAGGATGCCGAAACGACCATTCACCAACCAGGAGTGATGCAATGGCCAGAAACAGCAACCCGGTCTTCAATTCCGCCAGCTTTCAGGATCAGCTGAAGGCCGGAACGGCCGCGAACTCGTTCGAGACCCCCACCGCGGGCTCGCTCGAGGAGATGTACGCGCAGCGCCCGGTCCCGCAGGGATCCACCATGACCATGCAGGACGTCCTCAACAAGGTGCTCCTCATGGCCATCGGCGTGCTCGCCGGCGGCCTGGCCGGCTGGGTCGCGGTCTCGCGCCTCGCCGCCAGCGGTGCAAACTTCAACACGCTCATGATGCTCGCCGGTGGCGCGGGCATCGCCGCCCTCGTGATCGGCCTGGTCAACCAGTTCCGCCGCGAGGCCTCGCCCGTGCTCTCCATGCTCTACTCGGTGCTGGAGGGCTTCCTGCTCGGCACCCTGACCGGCGTGCTGGAGATCGTGTACCCCGGCATCGCGCTGCAGGCCGTGCTCGGCACCGCCGCTGTGTTCACCGTGGTCATGATCGGCTACCGCTCCGGCAAGTTCCGCACCTCGCCGAAGTCCCGCCGCATCGTCTCGATCGTCGCGATGGCCTTCGTCGGCTTCCTGCTGATCAACTGGGTGCTGAGCCTCTTCGGCGGCGGCATGAACACCTTCAACGGCTGGATCGGCGTGGGCATCGGCCTGCTCGGCATCGGCCTCGGCGCGTTCTTCCTCGTCACCGACTTCGAGGACATCCAGACCGCCGTGGAGAACGGCGCGCCCAAGTCCTTCGCGTGGCGCTGCGCCTTCGGCCTCGTGCTGTCCATCGTGTGGATCTACGTGGAGATGCTTCGCCTGATTGCGTCGCTGCGTTCGCTCGCCGACTGAGTCGGAGAAACGATCGCAGCGCCTTGACGAGGGGCCCGGCTTTGCGCCGGGCCCCTCGCACGCATTCATGGCCGGGACGACCCGCGGGGTTGGTGCAGAAGAGGTATCGGTGCGGAGTACCGTTGAATCGACGGGCTCCACGAGGGAACGGGTGAGCATGAGCAAGGATCGGCCGAGGTGGTCGCTGCGCCGCGTGGCGAGCGAAAGCACCACGCCCGAATGGCTTCAGGCGGCGCGCAGGCGCATCGAGGAGGCCAACCGCGGGGAGGACGCAACGACCCGCGCCGCCCGGCAGGGCGCCGCCCAACGCCGCGCCGAGCGCGAGCTGGCGGCCCGGAACAACGCAGCCCAGCCCGCAGCGCCGTCGGTCCCGCCCGGGCTGCAGATCGCCGGCGACTACGCCTGGCGCATCGCCGTGGTCATCTTGGTCGGGGCCGCGGTCTTCTGGGGCTTTAGCCAGGTCTCGACGCTCGTCATCCCGCTCATGATCGCGGCCCTCTTGGCCGGTCTCCTGCTCCCCGTCAAGCAACTCTTCCGACGCGCCGGGCTAGGCAACGGGCTTTCGGTTGCCGCCACGTTCCTTGCCTTCCTCGTGGTGGTGGTCGGTGCTCTTGCCCTGGTCTTCGCCACCATGTCCACTGGCCTCAAGGGCCTGTGGAGCCAGGCCGTGGAGGGCATCAACCAGGTCCGCCAGTGGCTCTCCGACGGACCGCTGCACGTAAGCAACGACCAGCTCAACCAGTGGCTGGACACGGGTCTCAAGGCCCTGCAGTCGAACCAGAGCGAGATCGTCAAGAACGCCGCGAGCGGCGTCAGCGCCCTGACCCACGTCGGTGCCGGGCTGCTCCTGACGCTCTTCTCTCTGATCTTCTTCCTCCTCGAGGGGGAGCGCATTTGGCGCTGGGTGGTGCGCCTCTTCCCGAGCCGTGCGCGCACGGCCGTGAACGGCGCCGGGCGCCGCGGCTGGGGGAGCCTCGTCTCCTACGTGCGCGTGCAGCTGGTGGTCGCCTTCATCGACGCCGTGGGCATCGGCGCCGGCGCCGCCATCCTCCAGGTCCCGCTGGCCCTGCAGCTCGGCGTCCTGGTCTTCCTCGGCTCCTTCATCCCGATCCTGGGCGCCCTCATCACCGGCGCGATCGCCGTGCTGCTCGCCCTCGTGGCGCACGGCTGGATCGTGGCCCTCATCATGCTCGGCATCGTGCTGCTCGTGCAGCAGGTCGAGTCCCACATCCTCCAGCCCCTCATCATGGGCCGCGCCGTGAGCCTTCACCCGCTCGCCGTGGTCCTGGCCGTGGCCGGTGGATCCATGCTCTTCGGCATCGCCGGCGCGCTCTTTGCAGTGCCCGTGATGGCCGTCGTCAACACCGTCGTGAAGTACCTCGCCACCCGCGCCTGGGAAGACGACCCGGTAGCCGAACTCGCCGATCACCCCGCGGCGCCCCCGCTCCCGGACCCAGAAGAGGCGGAGCCCTTCGAGGCACCCACCACCGCAGACCCGGCCGCCGCGGCGCGGGATTCCAAGGAGTAACACGTGAGCACTACGTCCACCGCCGTGGCGGTCGACGACCCGACGGCGCACCTGCCCGTCACCCTGGAGGACGTCCGGCACGCCGCCGAGCTCCTCGACGGTGTCGTGGAGCGCACGGGCCTGCACCATTCCCGCGCCCTCGAGCAGCTCGTCGGCGCCCCCGTCTGGCTCAAGGCAGAGAATCTGCAGCGCGCCGGTTCCTTCAAGGTCCGCGGCGCCTACGTCCGCATGGCCAAGCTCTCCGAGGAGGAGCGCGCGCGCGGCGTCGTCGCCGCCTCGGCCGGCAACCACGCCCAGGGCGTGGCACAGGCGGCCAAGCGCCTCGGCATCAAGGCCCGCATCTACATGCCGCTGGGCGTTGCCCTCCCCAAGCTCGCCGCCACGCGCGATCACGGGGCCGAGGTCATCCTGCACGGCGACAACGTGGACCAGGCGCTGGCCGCCGCCGAGGAGTACGCCAAGAGCAGCGGCGCCGTGTTCGTGCACCCCTTCGACCACAGCGACATCATCGCCGGTCAGGGCACCATCGGCCTCGAGATCCTCGAGCAGTACCCTGACGTCGAGACGGTCATCATGGGCGTGGGCGGCGGCGGCCTGCTGGCCGGCACCGCCGTGGCGCTCAAGGGACGCGCCGCCGAGCTGGGGCGCAGCATCAACGTGGTCGGCGTGCAGGCAGAGAACGCCGCCGCCTACCCGCCCTCGCTCGCCGCCGACGCCCTCGTGCCGCTCAAGCGCGTGCGCACCATCGCCGACGGCATCGCCGTGGGCCGCCCGGGCCAGCTGCCGTTCCAGATCATCCGCGAGCTCGTCGACGACGTCGTGACGGTCTCCGAGGACGCCCTCGCCCGCGCGCTGGTCTTCCTCCTCGAGCGCTCCAAGCTGGTCGTGGAGCCCGCCGGCGCCGTGGGCGTGGCCGCCCTCCTGGAGGGCACCCTCGCAGCTGCCGGCTTCGAGCCGAGCAAGACCGTGGTGGTGCTCTCCGGCGGCAACATCGACCCGCTGCTCATGCTCAAGGTGATCCAGCGCGGCCTCGCCGCGGCCGGTCGCTACATCACGGTGCGCATGATGCTCCAGGACCGCCCGGGCGAGCTGGCCACGATCTCGCGCGTCATCGCCGAGAACGACGCCAACGTGACCCGCGTTGACCACACGCGCATCGGCGGCGAGCTCTCCATGGGTGAGGTCGCCATCACGATCGACATGGAGACCAAGGGCGCCGCCCACTCCGAGCTGGTGCTCGAGGCGCTCCGAGAGGTCGGCTACGAGCCGCTCATCATCAACTAGCGTCCCCGAGGTCTTCAGGGAACGACGACGCGGCCGGGCCTTCCATACGGAAGGCCCGGCCGCGTCGTCGTGCAGGGCTGTGGCGCCTCACGGCGCCCCGTTCCCGGCGCCCTGAGGTGCCGAGGACTAGCCCTTGAAGGGGTGCGCCGAGATGAGCTCGACGGGGATCTCGTTGCCGTTGGGCGCGGTGTAGGTGATCTTCTCGCCCACGGACTTGCCGTGGATCGCGGCGCCCAGCGCCGACTTCTCGGAGAAGACGTCGAGGTCGGAGTCGCCGGCCAGCTCGCGGGAGCCGAAGAGGAACTTCTGCTCGGCGCCGTTGATGGTCGCCTCGACAACCATGCCGGGCTCGATGATCCCGTCGTCGGCGGGGGCCTCTCCCACCTGAGCGCGCTCGAGCATCTGCTTCAGGTAGACGATGCGACCCTCGTTCTTCCCCTGCTCCTCGCGGGCGGCGTGGTAGCCGCCGTTCTCCTTGAGGTCGCCCTCGGAGCGGGCCTGCTCGATGCGCTCGACGATCTCGGCGCGCAGCGGGCCGGTGCGGTTCTCCAACTCGCCCTTCAGGCGGTCGTACGCTTCCTGCGTGAGCCAGACCTCGGATTCGGTCGCCACGGGTTCCTCCTTGTTCGGTTTGCCTTGGGGTTGGCAAAAGGCGCATTCGCGATGGCCTCCCATCGCCCCGACCCGGCCGGGTCGAAGCAACAAGAAACCCCGTCGCTGGGGCTTCTTGGTGCTGTGTCGGCCAGAAGCTGTGACGGGGTGGCTAACGCGTTTGAACAGCGAGTCTACCCCGCGAGCCCCGCAGCACCCCTGGCCCTGAGGGGCGGGGCGTGTCGAAGCGGGAGGCCGGCGTCAGTTTTCGCGGCAGCCGTGCATGCCGCCGTTGACGGCGGCGAACACGGTGCGCAGCGGCACGGCGATCTGGACGGTGCGGAGCTTGCCCCCGGCGTCCTGGCCGTCGGCGGCGTCGAAGACGACGTCCTTGTAGCCGACGATGGCCTTGTCCTCGCTGAGCGCCTGCACGCCGCAGGTCACGCTGTGGCCCTCGTCGAGGGTCACGGCGACCGTCACGTTGGTGAGGCGATCGGAGACGATGTCGAAGGCGACGTCCGTGGTGCTGAAGCTCTTCTGGCTGCGCACCGACAGGAACAGGGCCCCGAGAATCAGCAGCACCACACCCGCGGCGGCCAAGAGGGCCACGGCGCGCTTCGAGAGCGAACGCTTGGGGCGTCCGTAGCGATTGGCTAGGCTGGCGTTCGGGCCGGCGGGGATCCCCGCCGTTGCCGTTTCGGGGTTCGACATGATGTAGAAGAGTCTACCGCGCGCAGGGGGCACCCACCGCGCGTGGGCGGCCCCCCCTGTTGCTTCAGAAAGGTCCGCGTTGAGCGTTCAGAATCAGAGCCACTCCTCCCTGCCGGACGCCCGCGGCCTGCGCGTGCTGGCCGTACACGCCCACCCGGACGATGAGGCGAGCAAAGGCGCCGCGATGATGGCCGCCTATGTGGCCGCCGGCGCCGAGGTCATGGTGGCCACCTGCACGGGAGGTGAGCGGGGCGACATCCTCGTGGCCGAGGCCACCGAGATGGCCCGCGCGCACCGCGACCTCGGCGGCCTGCGCCGCGTGGAGATGGCCCGCTCGGTCGAGGCGCTCGGCGTGCAGCACCGCTGGCTCGGCTTCGTGGATTCCGGCCTGCCCGAGGGCGACCCGCTGCCGCCGCTGCCCTTCGGCTGCTTCGCCTCGCTGCCGCTTGCGACCACGGCCGCGCCGCTCGTGCGCCTCGTTCGCTCCTTCAAGCCCCACGTCAACGTCACCTACGACGAGAACGGCGGCTACCCGCACCCCGATCACATCAGCACCCACGAGATCTCCGTGGAGGCCTTCCGCGCCGCCGGCCTGGCCGACGAGTACGTGGGCCTCGGCGAGCCGTGGAACGTCTCCAAGCTCTACTACGACCGCGGATTTGCGCCGGAGAAGTTCATCGCGTGGCACGAGGGGCTCGTCGAGGCGGGCCTGCCGAGCCCGCTGGGCGAGCGCATCCAGGCCGTGGTCGAGGAGCTGGAGAGCGGGACCGGCCGCGCCGCCCGCCACGTCACGACCACCAAGATCGAGGTGGCCGACTTCATGGATCGCCGCGACGCCGCGCTGCTGGCGCACCGCACCCAGGTGGACCCGAACGGCTTCTTCTTCGCCGTCCCCACGGCGATCGCGGCCAAGGTCTACCCGTGGGAGGACTACACGCTCATCTCCACTCGCGTGGCGACCTCCCTGCCGGAGACCGACCTCTTCGAGGGCCTGCACCAGGGCGTGGGTGACGCGATCGGGCGCTCGAGCACGCCGCCGGCGTCGTGCCGCCCGGGCGGGGCCGACGTCTCGCTCGACGACGCCGGACACGAGGCGGGGCGCGCGCTGTAGCGCAGGACCGTCCGGTCCGCCGGAGGGGGCGGGGCCCGGCTGGGTCCTGACCTCTACCAGCGGTAGAATAGGGCGCGTGTCGATTCCGATCTCGGCACCGATCCACGAGAGGCCCCATTCACCGTGCAGACCCTGCTCGCGCTCTACCTGAACGCCGCCACCGATCCCGCGGTCCCCACGACCGAGGAGGATCGCTTCCGCGACATCGGCCCGGGCTTCGCCGGCTTCGTTGCCACCGCCGCCATGGTGATCGTGGTGATCTTCCTGATCGTGGACATGACCCGCCGCATCCGCCGGATCCGCTACGAGTCCGAGGCGCAGCTCAAGCAGGATCAGCTGGCCGATCTGGGCCAGGAGGAGGCCGCCGAGCGCGAGGCGCTGGCCGACGCCGAGCCCGAGTCCCCGGCCTTCGGCGCCCGCGCGGAGGGTGAGCCGGGCGCGGCTCCCCGGGCCTGAGGCCCGGCTTCACTAGACACCAGAACGACGGCGGGGCGCGCGCCCCAAGGGGGGGCGCCCCCCCGGGGTGTATGGGGCGGGCGAAAGGGGTGGGGTTGACGGGGCCCGAGGGGGACCCGG
>JALAHE010000250.1 GCA_022712075.1 Galactobacter sp. | reverse complement strand
TCTCAGCTTGTCTCGGTTCCTCCTCCCAAAAAGACCTCCCCGGCTCCTGGAGCCAGCTCGTGATGCGTGTGGCTGGCACCTACGCCGGGGGAGAAACGTTCGGCGCGACCCGCGCGGCGGAGCACCCGATCACCCCTTCCACGCACGGAAGGGGGACGGGGCCACGGGGTCGCGCCGTTCGCATGCCCGGGGGCGGATTGGCCCGCCGGGGACAGGCGGCATTGCCCAATGAAGATTCATGCACGACGGCGCGGGTTCAGTTGGGTGCCTCGGGGCTAGGCTGGCGCTGTATCACTCCTGCGCGCTGTGTGCGCGGGCCCGTTTGCAGGACCCGAAGGAAGGAACCCCCTATGACGGCAGTTCAGGACATTCTGTCCGCCTTGAACCTTGATCAGCTCGCCGAGCAGCTGGGCACCTCGCCCGAGGAGGCGAAGCAGGCGGCAGAGGCCGCCGTCCCGGCCCTCATCGGCGGCCTGCAGGCCAACGCCGCAGACCCGGCGGGCGCGGCGTCCATCACCGAGGCTCTCTCCCAGCACGGCGCCGGTCTGATCGACGGCGGCGTCGACCTGAACCAGGTCGACGTGGCGGACGGCGAGCGCATCACCTCGCACATCTTCGGTTCCAATCAGGAGGCCGTGGTCAATCAGCTCGGCGGCCTCGGCGGCGGCGCCGGCCTGATCGGCAAGCTCCTGCCGATGCTCGCCCCGGTCGTGATGTCCTTCATCGCCTCCAAGTTCGGTGGCGGTGCCCAGGCGCAGGCGCAGGACCGGGCGCAGGACGCCGGCCAGGGAGGCGGCATCTCCGACATGCTCGGCGGGCTGCTCGGCGGCGGTTCCGGCTCCGGTGGTGGCGGCATCATGGACGCGATCGGCGGCCTCTTCGGCGGCGGCTCGCAGGGCCAGTCCGGCGGCGGAGGCATCATGGATGCCCTCGGCGGGCTGCTCGGCGGCGGGCGCCGCTGAGCCCCCAGCCACCTCCCTCGCCCGAGGGATAACGCAACGGCGGTCCGCCTCACCTGTGGGATGTGAGGCGGACCGCCGTCGTACGTGTCGGGGAAGGGGGGTGTCATCCCCCGACGGGGACCACGCCGCTGGTTAGGGGTTCAGCGGGGTGGGGTCAAAGGTGACGCGGATGCGGGTGATCTTCCCGTTCTCCACGTGGCTCCAGTTGGCCGTGGGGAGCACGGCGCCTGACTGGGTGACGAGGTCGAACCAGGTGATGACGTCCTGGCCGTCCGCGACGCGGGCGTGCAGGCGCAGTTCCTGCAGGATGCTCTGGGCCATGCCCTGCAGGCCGGCCAGCGTCTCGTCGGCGCCGTGGGTGGTGGCAAGCACGCCCTCGAACTCGACGTCGTCCGCGAGGGTGGAGCGCAGGGACTCCCAATCGCGGCCGCGCCAGGCCTCGAAGTAGGCCGTCGCGACTGCGCGGCTTTCTTCTGTGCTGCCCTGCTGGCTCATGCCGCTCCCTGCGTTCCTGGTGTCCACGATGTGTGGCGCCGGGCCGTCGCCGCGGTGGCGTCGACCCAACTGCTTAAGTCTTACGCGTCGGTAACCATCTGTCCAGCATCTAGAAATGCACTCATCTATCATCGAGAGTGATGGAACTTCAGCAGCTCAGATACGTGGCAGCCGTCGTCGACGAGGGCTCCTTCACCGCGGCAGCGGCGCGCCTGCACGTGGCCCAGTCCGGCGTAAGCCAGCAGGTGCGCAAGCTCGAACGGGAACTCGGCGTGCGCCTCCTCGACCGCTCCACGCGGCGCGTGGCGCTCACCCCCGAGGGGCGGCGCATCCTTCCCTCGCTACGCGCCGCCCTGGAGGGAGCGGACGCCGCGATGAGCAAGGCCCGCGCGCTGCGCGGCCTGCTGGCGGGTGAGCTGCGGATCGGCACCGTGAGCGGGCTCGATTGGGAGCCCCTCATCGAGGCGCTGGCACGGCTGCACGACGCCCATCCGGGTCTCGAGGTCCGCCTTCTCGAACGCGATTCCTCCGGGCTCGTCGAGGGCGTGCGCGAGGGAAAGTTCGACGTCGCCCTAGCCACCTGGGCCGGGCCAGCACCGGAGGATCTGGTCGGCACCATCGTCGCCGATGATCGGCTCATCGCCGCCGTGAGCCTGGACCATCCCTGGGCCGGGAGGGGGTCCGTGTCGGTGCCCGAGCTGCTCACCGCACCCCTCATCTGCCCGCCCCGCGGCTCGGGGTCTCGCGACGCGCTGGACGCGGCGGCGGCCCGCGCCGGGCTCACCTTCGAACCGCGCTGGGAGGCCTCCACCCCCGTCCTGGCCCGGCGCCTCGCGGTCCGCGCCCTGGGCGTCGCCGTGGCGAGCGAGTCGGCCCTGCGCGGCTGGGCGGACTCCGTGGCCATCTGCATCGAAGACGAGGAGGCTCGCTCGCGGCTCGGCGTGGTGCACCGCCCCTCGCCCGGCCCCGCGGCCGCGGCGTTCCTCGCGCTCCTGCCCTAGGGAGCCGCGGGCGCCCCGGGCGCCGCGCTCCAGGCCGCCTCGATCGGGATCGCGTGACCCAGGACGTTCTGGGCCGCCCGGTGCCCCGAGAGCAGCGCCGCCGTGACGGTCGCGGGGTCCTCGGTCCACGTGGCCTCGCCCGCCAGGTGCAGCACCCCATCGATCGGCTCGGCGAGGGCGTCGTGATCCTCCGGGGACGAGCCGAGCGCCATGAAGGCGTAGGAGCCGCGGGAGAACGGGTCGTCCTGCCACTGCGTGATGTCCGCGCGGACGGGCTCCGGGATGCCCGCGCCGTAGAGCCGGCGCAGCTGCTCCATGACGGACTCCACCACTGCCGCGTCGTCCCAGCCGCGGATCGCCCGGGCGGCCGGCCCGGCGGCGAAGGTGAGCAGGCTGGGCTCCCCGTGCACCCGGGTGACGTCGTACCAGGAGTGCCACCACACCCCTTCCGGCCCTTGCTGGCGCAGCGCGTACACGTCGCGATCCCAGAAGGCCTCAGGGAAGGTCAGGAAGACCTTCTCGAAGGCGTTCATCGTGAAGCCGGCCAGCGCCGCGGCGTGGGCCGGCGGCAGCGGCGGCTCGAGTTCCAGCTCGCCGGAGGCGAGCACGCCCACGGGCACCGTGAGCACGGCGGCGGGCGCGGCGAAGGCGAGCGGGGCGCCGTCGGGCCCGTGCGCCTGAACCCGGACGCCGGAGGCGTCCCGCCGCACGGCCGTGACCCGGGTGGACAACCGCACATCGAGCGCGGGTGCCCCGGCCACGCCCGCGGCGAGCCCGCGCGGCAGGGCGTCGTAGCCCGCGGGGAAAATCACCTCGTCGCCGTCCACGGCGTCGTCGTCCAGGCCGTGGGCCGCGAGCTCCTCGATCCAGGCGCCGTACTGCTCCTCGCTGCGGTGCTCCAGGTATTCGCGCACGCGCTGGGCTCGCTCGCCCGCGTCCGCGCCCAACGCCTCGGCGAGGGCCCGCTCGGTGACGTCGCGATAGGACTCCCCCGGCGCGGAGGCGGCGACCTCGCGGGCCAGCGCCGCGTCCACGGCGTGAATGTCGGCCACGTACGCGGCGGCCTCCGCGGCGCTCAGGCGGCGCCCGTCGGGCGCGAAGTGGACCATCGGCCGACTGTCCGGCTGGTAGCCGCCCACCGTGAACTCGGCCATCGGCATGCCGAAGGCCGTGCACGCCTCGAACACCGGCGAGTCGTTGATGCCGTGGATCCAGGACGCGCCGAGGTCCACCGCGTGGCCGGAGCTGCGGTCGGTCCAGACGCGCCCGCCGATGCGTTCGCGGGCCTCGAGGACCACCACGCGCCTCCCGGCGGCGGTGAGCAGGCGCGCGGCGGTGAGGCCGGAGACGCCGGCTCCGATCACGAGGACATCGGCGGTTTCCACGGGACTCCTGGGGCAGGCTAGGACGGGCGGCGCGCGTGACGCGCGTCACCTCAGCCTAGCCGTCCGCTCCAGTCCCTCAGGTGTAGTGGAAACGGGCCTGCAGGACCACGAGATCATCGCCGTCAACGAGGTACACGAGCCGATGCTCGTCGGTGATCCGGCGCGACCACGCCCCCGCCAGGGCGTGCCTGAGCTGCTCCGGCTTGCCGATCCCACCGAAGGGCTCGCGCAGGGTTTCCTGGAGGAGGCGGTTGAGCCGCTTCAACGTCTGGCGGTCAGTGTTCACCCAGTGTTGATAGTCGTCCCACCCGTGATCAGTGAAGACCAGCCTCATTCGACGAGCTCGCGCTCGCTTCGCGCGCCGGACCGCGCTTGCTCCAGGCTCTCCAGAAGACGCCTCGCGTTCGCCGGCGCGCGGAGCAGATGGGCCGTTTCCTGCAAAGAAGCAAACTCGTCCGCAGAGATCAGGACCGCGTTTCCCTTGCGCGACGTGATCTCCACGGCGACGCGATCGTTGTTGACCTGCTCGATGAGCGGGTAAAGCTGTTTACGTGCCTCACTGGCCGATACTGCCACGACCGCCTCCTTCTGGTACCACTTCATGGTACGACTCAAGGCGGCGAGTCACCAGTGCCAACGCGCGCCCCGCTCAGGCCAGCGCCTCCGTCAAGAGGCGCGCCTTGGCGAGGGCCGCCGCCTTGCCCGGGCGCGCCGCCAGCGCGGCGAGACCCTCCCACTGTCGCGGGATCAGGCCCCTGACGCCCGCCTCCCTGAGCGCCGGCGCGAACTCCAGCGCGACGTCGAGCACCGGGGCCAACCAGCGCGGCGGTGCCCCCTCGAGGCCCGCTGCGAACGCCACGGGCTCCGTCAGGAGCGGCCAGAGCGCCGGCAGCCACAGGGGCAGCTTGCGCGCGGCGCCCGCGAGCCGGGCCGGGCTCACGGCGTCCGCGAAGGGAAGGAGGGCACGCGCCGCATCGGCCACGCGGGCCGGGCCGAGGTGCCCCTCCTTCAGCAGGATCTCGAGGCTGTGCCGACCGGCGAGCCCGCCGTCGCCGTGCTGCGCCAGGATCCCCACGGCGATCGCGGCGAGCGTGCTCGAGAGGTCCGGGAAGTCGCGCCGGTTCGGGAACGGATTGACTGTCAGCCCCTTGCCCTCCTCCCACGCGAGCCAGCAGTCGTTGGTGCCCGGCCGGGCACCGGGCGGGAGCTGCCCGTCGGCGCCGAGGCGCACGGCGTGGCACGTGCGGCTCGTGTAGAGGTCGTAGGTCCAGGTCCACTTGTCTATGCGCAGGGTGGCCGGCTCGCCGGGGACGCCAAGGTCGAAGACGAGGCCTGCGCCCGAGGCCGGGCGCGGCAGGGCGCGTGCCACGAGCGTGGCGCCGTCCGGGATGACCTCCGGGTCGGGAAGGCCCTTCTTGGGACGCCTCCAGGCCGCCTCGAATTCCGCCTCCGTGAGGCGGGCCGGGGCGGCCACGACGGGTGTCTCCAGCGCGGCGGCCTCGGGGAAGCCCTCAAGCGCTGCGCGCGCGTTCAGCACGGCCTGGGACGTGCCGCCGCGGGCGGCGAGCGCCCGCAGGCCAGGCACGCTGAGCGCCTCGGCAGGCGCCTCGGAGCGCCCGACGGCGGCCAGCACCGAGGGCGCGAGCCTCGCCATCGCGGCGCTCACCTCGGAGACCCCGGCCGGCATCCGCCGCTGGGGCGCGGCCCACGCGCAGAGTCCGTCAAGGAGCGGCCACACCGCTGGCAGAAGCCCGTCCTCGGCTGCCTCGAGCCAGGCCTCGGCGAGCGCCGCGAGCTGCGTGGGCGTGCCCTCCCAGTCGATGAAGGCGAGGTCGGCGACGCCCGGGCGCAGGAGCCCGCGCTCCCAGGCCAGGCGGGCGGCGGCGAACTGCGCGGACCGCTCCGCCGGGTCCTTGCGCCGCAGCCCGGCGAGCAGGTTCACGGCGAGCCCCGGCGTGAGCAGCGCGGCGCGGCGGGACAGCTGGAGCCAGGCCGCCGTGGGGGTGTCCTCGGCCGGCTCGTACCAGCCGCCTCCCAACGCCCGGCCGATCGCGTCTCCCCAGGATGGAACGGTGGAGAACGTCTCCTTCGCCCAGGCGTTCGGCGACGGGCGCACAAGGGTGAAACGCAGGACACTGGGGGTCTCCACCGTGCTCCGGGCCCACCGGGCAAAGTCCGGGGCAGGGGTGATCACTGGCTCCGCCAGCGGGTGCTCGAGGTACTCAAGGATGACCGAACCGGCCTCGACGCCGTGCCGCAACGGCCCGTTGAACGCGATCACGGGGACATCGAGTTCTTCCAGGCGCGTCCTGGCCTCTGCGCTGGCGCTCGTTGGCTCCAGGCGCAGAAGCGCCAGCAACAGGTCGGTGTCGACCACCGGCAGCCCAGCCGCGGCGTACGCCCCCAGCCGGTCCACCAGCTCGGCGGCGTCCACGCGCAGGTCCTCCCAGCTCGGTGCCGACAGGATGGCCGGGAGCGAGCCGGCGCGGCCAGCCACGTGGTTGGTGCGCCGGGAGGCCAGGTCGTCGGAGCCGTGATCCGTTACGGTGCGCCCGTGGACGGCCCACCGCGCGACGTCGTCCAGCCCCGGCCGGTGCTCGAACGTCGATCCCGTCGTCTTGACGACGCGCTTCACCGCCTCGGGGTCGGCGGCGGCCAGCTGGTTGGCCAGCACGAGGAACCGCTCGACGGCCAGGTCGACCACGCGCTCGTCGCGGTCCACGAGCACGGCCGCGGCCGCCGCGAGCGCGGCCTCGCTTGCCTCCCCGAAGTCCACGCGCGGGACCTCCCACACGGGCGGGGTGGCGGGCCACGGGACAAAGAGCTCCTCCCCCGCGGGCGCCGGCGCCTCGTCGACGCCCCAGGCCGAACGCAGGGACTCGAGGGCCTTGGCCACGGGCCCGGGCTTCTGGGCCCACGGCGCGAGGGATTCGAGCACCTCGGCCGCCACGGCGGCGCCCGGGACGGGCCGGGACCTCAGGGCCTTGAGGATCGCCTGCCGCGTCTTGGCCGGCCCCACGCCGGAGAGGGCGAGCGCGAGCTCACCCAGCCGCGCGTCGTCGAGCGCCTCCACTAGCGGCAGGCCGGCCGCCTCGGCCAGCGGGGCCTCGCCGAGGGAGAGCAGCGGGACGAGCTCGTCGAGCCGCCCGGCGAGCGCCTCGCCGTCGGCCGCGCCGGCGAGCAGCTGTGCCCAGACCTTGCGGTCGCCAGGGCGCTGCGCCGCGTCCAGGCCCACCAGGGCGGCGTCGAGCAGCTCTGCCTGCGAGGCCCAGCCGAGCCGCGCGGCGGCGGCCAGCGCCGGCCCGGCCGGGCCCGTCACGGGCGCGCCGAGCCGGGCTGTGAGCGCGAGGTGCTCTCCGAAGCGCGGCCGCACCACCTCCTCGCCCACCGGCTGGTGGGCGATTTCCCAGTACTGGATCTCGTCGGTGGCGCCGAGGTGCGAGGCGGCGTGCGCCCAGAAGTCCTTGGTGTATTCAACGCTCTCGGGGAGCGGCAGGTTGCGGGCCGCCACGCGGCGCAGGATGGGCCCCGCCATGTTGCTCTCGCCGTTGGTGGAGGAGCGCATGAACTCGCCCCAGAAGCGGCCGAGGTACTCGAGCTCGGCCTCGGGGCGGCGCGCGGCGAGCACGTCGGCGCACGCATCCCACACCTCGGGATCGCCGTCCAGGATCTCCACGAGTTCGACGACCCGTTTGACGCTCGCCCCGGCGCGCGCGGCGTAGAGCGCCGGGAGGGTGCGCCCTTCCGGGGCGTTCTTGAGGTGGCGCAGGCCGTGCTCCTGCCAGGCCTCCCAATCCCCCTTGTCGAGGGCGGCGCGCACGGTGCGGCGCTGTTCGGGGGTGCCGAGCGGGAGGCCGCGGGCCTCCCGCACGGTGGCGCGGCGCCAGCCGAGCTCCTCGAGCACGTCGTACGCGGCGGCGATCCGCTGCGACTGGGTGGGCTCCTTGCCGCTCACGCGAGCGCCTCCTTGAGTTCGCGGGCCTTCTTGAGCGCCGCCGCGTTTCCTGGCCGCGCGGCCAGGGTCTCCAGGCCGGGCCAGTCGCGCGGCATGAGCCCGCGCAGGGCGGCCGCCTTGAGCACGGGCGACTTGGCGAGCGCCACCTGGAGGACGGCGCCGAGCCAGCGCGGAGGGGCGCCCTCGAGCGCGGCCGCGAGCTCCACGGAGCGGGTGACGAGGGGCCAGAGCGCGCCGAGCGCGCCTGGATGCTCGACGGCGCGCGCCAAGCGGGCGGGTGCCTGACGGTGGGCGCCGCGCAGGATGGCTGGCAGGTGGGCGTCCACGGTCTGGGCCGTGAGCGTGCCCTCCTCGGCGCCGGTGACAAGCTCGGCGCGGGCGTCGCGGCCCGCCGATCCATCGGCGCAGGCCAGAGTGAGGAGCAGCGCGGCCAGGCCCGCGGGCAGGGCGAAACGTTCGGGCGGTTGGTTCTGTTGGCGCTCCCAGTAGGCGTCGAAGTCCTCGTCGTCGAACGGGGAACCGGGCCCCTCGCTTGCCTCGTTCTCATCCCAGAGAGGCTCGCGCGGTTCCCACAGCCGCACCTGGTATCCCTCGCCCAGCGAGTACCGAAGCCACGCCTCACGGCCGGGCAAGGGCTCTCCACCCCACTCGCTTCCCACTAGCTCGATGTAGCTGCCGCCGTCCGCCCCGCGCTCGGGATCCCAACGGCCCAGCCGCCAATCGCTGGCCTCCCAACTCAGACCCACCTGGGTTCCAGCGGTTGTCTCGGTGGGTTCGAGCAGCAGGACGACGCGTGTCTCGCCCGCCTCACCCTCGAAGCACACCGTGGAGCCATCGGCTGCGGGGGCTGAGCCAGCGGCGGCCGCTCCGATGTGGGCCTCTGCGACCGGACCCCACGCCGCGGCGAAGTCCTCCTCGCTCGGGGAGGCGGCGCGTGGGGCGGCCGCGGCGGAACCGGCCTCGACCGCCTCGGCCCGCTTGACCGGCGTGGCTGAGGGCTCAGCACCGAGCCGGACGATCGGGTCCTCCGGATCGTCCGCCACGGGGATCCGCTCGGCCACGCGCCGGGCCGCTCCCACCACGGCGGAGGAACCCGGGCGCGCGGCGAGCGCGCGCAGCCCGGGCAGGCGCAGCACGTCGATCCCGGCCTTGCCGTTCGCTACGGCCCAGAGCGCTTCGGGCGCCAGCTCGCCGAGCGCCTCGATCACGCCGAGTAACGCCTTGGGCGGGCGCGTGGCCTGCGCCCACTGCTCCAGGACCCGGTTGAGGAGCGCCCACGCCACCGACGCGGCGCCGGCCTCCGCGAGGACCGAGGCCGCCGCCCCCGCGCCGGCCAGCACGGCGCGTGCCCCTGCCGCCCCGAAGCTGAAGGCCCCCTTGAGCACGGACGGCCGCACGGCCGATGACCGCAGCACGCCACGCTCCCACGCCTGCGAGGCGGCCCGGACGAGCACCGGGTCGGCCGGCGCCGCGGCCAGCGCCGCCAAGAGCGCGGTGGCGAGCCCCTCCGGCAGCACGCTCGCGCGCACCGTCAGCTGAAGCCACTCCTCCGGGACCAGCATCGGCTCGGACGAGAGCACCCCGTCTCCCCATTCGGGGAACACGGCCGGCCCCTCGACCCCGCCGGAGCCGCCGCGCAGCACCCGGGTCGAGAAACCCTCCACCCCGGTCGTGAGGTCCACACGGAAGCCCCTCGCCTTCGGTTCCCGCAGCGGGTCGGCGAGGTAGGCACCCACGAGCCACGCGGCGTCGTGCCTCAAGAAGGTCCCGTCCCAGCGCACCACGCGCACAGCACCAGCGGCGAGTGCCGCCCCCTGCTCCGGCCTCAGGGCCAGCGGCCCGGCCGCGGTGCCCCGCAGGCGGGTGAGGGCAAGCAGGAGATCGTCCTCGAGCGCCGGGGCCCCGGCCTCCGCGAGGCGAGCGAGCCTCCCCAGCAGCTCGTCCACATCCACCACGAGGTCCTCGGTGGACGGCGTGGAGAGCAACACCGGACCGGACCCGAGCCAGCGCGAGAGGGAGTCCTGTCGGTGCTCGATGAGCCCCGTCCAGCCGTCGTTCTCCTCGCGGGCCAGGCCCCAGTCCTCCCAGTCCTCCCCCCAGCGAGCGAGCGCCTCGGCGCGGATGCGGGCCGCATGCGGTGCCCCGGACCACAGCTCGGGGTCCAGGCCGCCGAACCACCACTCGCGTCCCTCGAGGAGCACGTCCTCCGCCGCCTGCGGAGTCGCCCAGGCCAGGGCGTTGGCGCGGGCCAGCAGGTCCTCCGCCTCCAGCGTGGCGCCGTGGGTGTCACCGGCCTCCAGGACGCGGGCCAGCTCGCGGACGGCGTCGACGCCGGCGTCCCCCACCTCGAAGC
>JALAHE010000249.1 GCA_022712075.1 Galactobacter sp. | reverse complement strand
TTGTCCATTTTGCGGACCGTGGTCCAAATAATGAGACGGCGGCTCGTAGCATTTGCTTGCGCGCCAGCCCCCTGTTTGAGTTGAGTCATTCACGCACTCGAAGGAAGGTGGAGCAGATGGGACAGGCCCCCAACGCCACCCCGTCCACGGTGCCCCGCGCCGTGTCCAAGCCGCACCCCGCCGCGCCCCTGGCCGGCCTGCCCGTCCCCGGGCTTGGCCGGGTTGTTGAGCCGACGGAGATGAAGGGTTCGGCGGCGATCATCCGCTCGCTCGAGGAGCTGGGCGTCAAGGACGTCTTCGGCCTTCCGGGCGGCGCCATCCTCCCCACCTACGACCCGCTCATGCAGTCGGAGACCATCAACCACGTGCTGGTCCGCCACGAGCAGGGTGCAGGACACGCCGCCCAGGGGTACGCCATGGTCACGGGCGAGGTGGGCGTCTGCATCGCCACCTCCGGCCCCGGCGCCACCAACCTGGTCACGGCCATTGCCGACGCCCACATGGACTCCGTGCCCATGGTCGCGATCACGGGCCAGGTGAACTCGGCGTTCATCGGCACCGACGCCTTCCAGGAGGCTGACATCGTCGGCATCACCATGCCGATCACCAAGCACTCCTTCCTCGTCACCAAGGGCGAGGACATCCCGCGCGTTCTGGCGCAGGCCTTCTACCTCGCAAGCACCGGCCGCCCGGGCCCGGTCCTCGTGGACATCACAAAGGACGCCCAGGAGAAGCCGACCGTCTTCTCCTGGCCCCCGGTCATGGACCTGCCCGGCTACCGTCCCGTCACCAAGGGCCACGCCAAGCAGGTGCGGGAGGCCGCCAAGCTGCTCACCGCCTCGCTGCGCCCCGTCATCTACGCCGGCGGCGGCGTCCAGAAGGCCCACGCCTCGCGTGAGCTCATGGCCTTCGCCGAGGCCACCGGCGCGCCCGTTGTCACGACGCTGACGGCCCGCGGCGTGTTCCCCGACTCCCACGAGCAGCACGTCGGCATGCCCGGCATGCACGGCTCGGTCTCTGCCGTGGCGGCGCTGCAACAGAGCGACCTCGTGATCGCCCTCGGCGCCCGCTTCGACGACCGCGTGACGGGCCAGCTCGCCTCCTTCGCGCCCGGCGCCAAGGTCATCCACGCCGACATCGACCCGGCCGAGATCTCCAAGAACCGCACTGCAGATGTGCCGATCGTCGGCTCGCTGGAGGAGGTCCTGCCGGACCTCACCGAGGAGTTCGCTCGCCGCAAGGCCGAGGGCCTGGCGCCCGACCTGTCCCCGTGGTGGGCCACGCTGAACCGCCTGCGCGAGACGTACCCCATGGGCTTCACGCCGTCCACGGACGGCGCGCTGACCCCGCAGCACGTGATCCAGCGCCTCGGCGAGCTGACCGGCCCGGAGGCCGTGTACGTCGCCGGCGTGGGCCAGCACCAGATGTGGGCAAGCCAGTTCGTGAAGTACGAGCGCCCCCACCAGTGGCTGAACTCCGCTGGCCTCGGCACCATGGGCTACGCCATCCCGGCGGCCATGGGCGCCAAGGTCGGCGAGCCGGATCGCGTGGTCTGGGCCATCGACGGCGACGGCTGCTTCCAGATGACCAATCAGGAACTCGCCACCTGCGTGATCAACAACATCCCGATCAAGGTGGCCCTGATCAACAACTCCTCCCTGGGCATGGTGCGCCAGTGGCAGACCCTCTTCTACGACGGTCGCTACTCGAACACCGAGCTGAACACGGGCGCCGATTCCATCCGCGTTCCCGACTTCGTGAAGCTCGCCGACGCCTACGGCTGCGTGGGCATCCGCGTGGAGCGCGAGGAGGACATGGACGCGGCGATCCAGCAGGCGCTGGAGATCAACGACCGCCCCGTGATCATCGACTTCATCGTCTCGAAGGACGCGATGGTGTGGCCGATGGTGCCCGCCGGCGTCCCGAACGACGCCATCCAGATTGCCCGGGGCATGACCCCCGAGTGGAACGAAGAGGACTGAGACATGGCACGTCACACCCTTTCGGTGCTCGTGGAGGACGTTCCCGGCACCCTGACCCGCGTCGCCGGCCTGTTCGCCCGCCGCGCGTTCAACATCGACTCGCTTGCCGTGGGTCCCACCGAGGTCCCGGGGCTCTCCCGCATGACCGTGGTCGTGGACGCCGAGGGCGATCTGCTGGAGCAGGTGACCAAGCAGCTCAACAAGCTCGTGAACGTCATCAAGATCGTGGAGCTCGCCCCCGAGTCCTCGGTGCAGCGCGACCACGTGCTCATCAAGGTCAAGGCAGACGCCGCGACCCGCCTCCAGGTCACCCAGGCCGCCGACTTCTTCCGCGCCCGCGTGGTCGATGTCTCCCCGGACGCCGTGGTCCTCGAGGCCACGGGCAGCTCCGACAAGATCGAGGCCCTGCTGGCAGTGCTCGAGCCCTTCGGCGTTCGCGAGATCGTCAAGGCCGGCACCCTGGCCATCGGCCGCGGACACAAGTCGATGTCGGAGCGCGCGCTCCGCGCCGTCTCCGCCTAAGCCGGCCCCGCGCCGTCGGGCCCTGAAGCCCGACACCGAGGCGAAACACTTGCGCGGTTCTCACCGCGCAGCAGACACACTTTCCTAGAACCACCACGCATTCCAAGAAAGAGGAATCTTCCGTGACTCAGATGTACTACGAGGACGACGCCGACCTGAGCTTCCTGCAGGACAAGAAGGTCGCCGTGATCGGCTACGGCTCGCAGGGCCACGCCCACGCGCTGAGCCTGCGTGATTCTGGCATCGACGTGCGCATCGGCCTGGCCGAGGGCTCCAAGTCGGCCGCCAAGGCCGAGGCCGAGGGCCTGCGCGTCCTCTCCGTCGCCGACGCCGCCGAAGAGGCCGACGTCATCATGATCCTGACCCCGGACCAGGTCCAGGCCAAGGTCTACGAGGAGTCCATCAAGGATCACCTGAAGGCCGGCGACACCCTGGCCTTCGGCCACGGCTTCAACATCCGCTACGGCTTCATCAAGCCCCCGGCCGATGTCAACGTCATCATGATCGCCCCCAAGGGCCCGGGCCACGTTGTGCGCCGCGAGTTCGAGGCCGGCCGCGGCGTGCCGGACCTGATCGCCGTGGAGCAGGACGCCACGGGCGATGCCAAGCAGATCGCCCTGGCCTGGGCCAAGGGTGTTGGCGGCACGCGCGCCGGTGTCATCGAGACCACTTTCACCGAGGAGACCGAGACCGATCTCTTCGGCGAGCAGGCCGTGCTGTGCGGCGGCGCCTCGCAGCTCGTCCAGTACGGCTTCGAGACGCTGACCGAGGCCGGCTACAAGCCGGAGATCGCCTACTTCGAGGTGCTCCACGAGCTCAAGCTGATCGTCGACCTGATGGTCGAGGGTGGCATCTCCAAGCAGCGCTGGTCCGTGTCCGACACGGCCGAGTTCGGCGACTACGTCTCCGGCCCGCGCGTCATCACCCCCGAGGTGAAGGAGAACATGAAGGCCGTCCTGGCCGACATCCAGAACGGCGCCTTCGCCGATCGCTTCATGAACGACCAGGCTGCCGGTGCTCCGGAGTTCAAGGAGCTGCGCGCCAAGGGTGAGGCTCACCCGATCGAGGAGACGGGCCGCGAGCTGCGCAAGCTGTTCTCGTGGATGAAGTCCGACGACGACTACACCGAGGGTGCCGTCGCTCGCTGAGCGCGCAACGCCTGAGATGCGCAACCGCCCCCGGGCCCTTTCCAAAGGGCTTGGGGGTGGTCGTGTCATATGTCACAATTTTTGTGAAATTGTGATCGTGGATCGGCTTGGCGCGGCCGCACGGGGGAGCGGGGCCGGGTACCGTGAGGTTCATCACACCGTGTGAGAAACAGGGGGGCCAATGAACGACGGCGCACGCTTGCGTTCGCTTCCCGCGTTTCGCGGGCTCTGGCTCGCCAATGCCGGATCGGACGCTGCGCGGCTCATCGCCGTCTTTGCCATCCAGGTCGCCATGACGCTGACGCTCCACGCCAGCACGTTCGAGGTGGGCCTGGTGTCGCCGCTCTCCAACGCCGGGGCCCTGGCCCTGGGCCTCGTGGCCGGTGTCTACGTCGATCGCTGGGGAGCCAAGCGCACCATGCTCGCGAGCGTGTGGTTGCGCGTGCTGGCCTACGGGGCGCCAGTGCTGCTGTGGTGGGCAGGGCTTCTGGCGCCGTGGCAGCTGTTGCTGTGCGTGGTCCTGGCCTCCGTGGCTGACACCTTCTTCAGCACCGGCCACCAGGCGGTGTTGCCAGCTCTCGTGGGGCGCTCCCGCGTGCCGGACGCCTCGGCGTCGCTCATGGCAACCGATCAGGTCATCACCCTCGCGGGGCCGGCGGCCGGCGGCCTCCTGACCCGGCTCATGCCGGCGCCCGTAGTGCTTGGACTCTCGGCGCTGACCCAATTCCTGGCGCTGGGCGGGCTGACCCGCCTGCCCGCCGATCCGCCGGCGGCCCAGCGGCCGCGCGAGCGCGTGTGGCCGGCCATGCGCCAGGGCTGGGCGTACCTGCGGGGGACGCCCTTGCTTGCCGCGATCATGGGGGCGGCGACCCTCAACAACTTCGCTGCGGGCTTCTATCAGTCGGCCGAGACAGTGTTCATCCTGCGCGAGCTGGGCATGGACCCCGTGGTGTTTGGCCTCGTGTGGTCGCTGAGCGCCGTGGGAGGCATCGGCGGCGCCGTGCTTGCCCCGCGCGCCGGCCGGCGCTTTGGCCCCCTGCGCGTCATGTTTGCCGCGTGCTGCGTGATGCCCCTGAACTTTGCGCTCATCCCGGCCGCAGCATGGGTGCCGCACGCGGCGCAGCCGCTCATGATCTTCGCCTCGTTTTTCCTTTTCGGTGCCTGCATCGGCTTCATGGCCGTGAGCTCTTCCGGCGTGGCGGCGGCGCTCACGCCCAACG
This sequence comes from Galactobacter sp., assembly GCA_022712075.1. Taxonomy (GTDB): domain Bacteria; phylum Actinomycetota; class Actinomycetes; order Actinomycetales; family Micrococcaceae; genus Galactobacter. The sequence continues at coordinate 25,279 of JALAHE010000249.1, read as the reverse complement.
AGCTCCTGGCCCGCGTGTCCTCCGTGCGGCGCACGCTCACGAAGGGCGCCACCGTGGTGGGCGGCCTGCTCGGTGCGGCGCTGGGTGCCCTCGCCGGCGTGGGCTGGACGCTCTGGCTCGCCGCTGCGTTGGCCGTGATCCAGCTCGTTCCGCTCGTGCGCGTGGGCGTGCCGGCCAAGGCTGCGCCGTCCGAGGCCGAGCTCGCGCTGGGTGGGGAGTAGGCGGGGCTAGCGGGCAGCTGCGGCGTTGAGGCGCCCGCGCATGAGGAGTGTGAAGGCGATGCTTGCCGCGAGGATGGCGCAGCCGAGCCAGCCGGCGCCCTGCAGGCCGCCTGCATCGAGGGCGAGGCCGCCAAGGGCGGCTCCGCCGCCGATGCCCAGATTGCACGTCACGTTGATCCAGGCCCCGGCCATCTCAGGGTTCTCCTTGCCGACCCGCACCAGCACGTTCTGGAAAGTCGAGTTCACGGGGGCGAAGCAGGCGCCCCACAGGCCGGCGATGATCAGGGTGGGCCACAGGACCGGCATGGCGAGAACGGTGGCAGCGAGGCTGATCAGGATGCTCACGGGCACCAGGATCATCCAGCGCACGGGGTGGGCGTCGAGGCGGGGTGCCACGGCGCGGATCGCGAAGAGGCCGGCCACGCCGAAGAGCACGAGCACGGGGCTTAGCCAGACCGGGTCCAGGCCCGTCGACAGAATCAGCGGCGACACGAAGGTGTAGAGGCAGTAGTGCCCAAGGAAGGTGGTGCCGGCCAAGCCGGCGACGAGAAGCAACGAGCGGCCGCCGGGCATCAACGTGCGGGAGGCGGCGGCGTCGTGTTTCACAGCAGGCAGGAGCACCAGGGCGACCACGAACGCGATCGCCGTGAGCGCGCCAAGGGCGCCGAAGGTAACGCGCCAGCCGGCGAGCTCAGCGAGGGCGGTCCCGGCCGGGACGCCGAGGATGAATCCAGCGGAGGCGCCCATGCTCGTCATCGCCATGGCCTTGCCGACGGCGCCGGGCGGGGCGATGCGCGTGGCGTAGCCGATCGCCAGGGCAAAGAACAGAGCATGCGCCATACCGCCCACGGCACGGGCGACGACCAGCCAGGTGAAGCTCGGGGCGGCGGCCGCCAGCACGTTGGAGGCGGTGAAGATGACGAGCGTCGAGAGCAACACCGGTTTGCGGGGCAGCGAACCGGTGACGCGAGTCAACGGAACGGCCGTCACGGCAACCAAGCCGGCGTAGAGCGACACCAGCATGCCGCCGACCGACTCATCGAGGCCAAAGTCCTGAACCACGCGCGGCAGGATGCCGATCGGCACCACCTCCGTGGTGATCACGGCAAAGATGGCGACGGCCAGCAGGATCAGGCCGGCCCAGCTGGAACGGGGGTTTGTCACTTCTTGGGTCCTCGGTTCGAAAGGATGCGTGCGCGTCGGGCGAGCAGCCGGAACGCCTTGGCGCTCAGGCTGGCCGGCGCGGAACCGCGGAGCCAGCTTCGCGGGGAGAGCGGAAGCTGCGGTGCGATGGCCTCGGCCTTCGCGGGCGACCCGGGGAACGACGCGAGCAGGGCATCTAGGTCGATATCGAGTTTGGGGAGGGTTGCCTCTCGGGCGAGTTGGTCGGGATCGGCCGCGGCCCACTCCGAGAGAGTCATTCTCCGGTGTGCAACCTCGGTCCCCGGGGCGAGACACGAGAAGAAGTCGCGGAACTTGAAGTCGGCGCCGCCGAGCTGCCGATCCGTCACCTCGATCCAGACCCACGGGACGCCATAGGCCTGGGCCACGATGAGTCCGTGCAGCGACGACGACACCACGGCGCTCGCGCCGGCGATCTGCGCAACGACCGTGCGCAGGTCCTCGCGCACGTCGACGCGTTCAACTCCGGCTCCGCGATCCGGAAGTCCTGCATCCTGCGTGAAATGGGCCACCTCGGCCACCCGGCCATGGCCCGCTGGTGCCGGCAGGTAGCGCGGGAGGAGCAACGCGGGGTCGCCGTAGACCTCTGGCACGGACCAACCGAGCTTGTCGATGACCTCGGCGCGCGTGAGCTTGCCACGCACCGCGTGAACTATGACGTCGTCGTAGCGCCGCAGGCGCTGTACGTGCTCGTCCTCCAGCGGAAACATCAGGCCGGTTCCCCACACATCGGCGTGTTTCCAATGAATGGCGGAGAAGAGCGAACCCACCGAGAGGAGCACCCTCTGGTTGAACCCCCGGCGGCGTGAATGAACGGGACGACGTCCGGTGATGTGGTGCCCGAGGAAGGGCCCGATGGCGTCGCCAAAATTCGATTGGTTGCTCCACCAATACGCGCGGAAGTGGGACGCCTTCGAGAACGAACCGGCCTCTTGCTGACGACGAGCGCCGTGGACGAGCCGGACGACCTCGTGGACGGCGGTCATCACGTCCCGCCGTGTGCCCGGCAGGCCGCTGCGCAGAAGCAACGTCTCTCCCCAGGGTCGATCAGTGACCTTGCCGTCCACGACAAACGTCTCTCGGTACCAGGTGCTTACATGCGCGCTGGGGCTGCGCAGGCCAACCTCCCAGTCGCCCTGAGCGGCGGGCGCCACCGTCACCACAACGCAGTTGCCGAAGAGCGGCAGGCGCATCTCGACGCGAGCATCCCGCTGAGTCACCGAGGTCACCAGGGGCGCAAGGACGGGATCTGCCGAGATCAACGTCGTGAGGCGAGCGGGAGAGAGCTGATTCTTCATGTGACCTCGAAAGCTGGGGCGGGTGCCAAACCAGCCTAGTGGTGCCGCACCGTTGAACGGGAAGGGCTCGGTGGGTCGCGTCATCCGCAGAACCGCGTAATACCCGTGACACGGGGGCGGGACCATGGGGCCCACGCCGGTAGCGTTGTTGGTGCGCCGGTGCTTACGGCGCGCCGCCCCACCCGTGCATTCAGCAAAGGCTTTCACGTGTCGCAGACCAAGCCCGTCGTCCTTCTCGCCGAGGAACTCTCGCCCGCCACCGTCGAGGCGCTCGGCCCCGACTTCGAGATCCGGTCCGCGGATGGTGCCAACCGTTCCGAGCTGCTCTCCGCCATCGCCGAGGTGGACGCGATCCTCGTCCGCTCCGCCACGCAGGTGGACGCCGAGGCGATCGCCGCGGCGAAGAACCTCAAGGTCATCGCCCGCGCCGGTGTCGGCCTCGACAACGTCGACATCAAGGCCGCCACGCAGGCCGGCGTGATGGTCGTCAACGCGCCGACGTCCAACGTCATCTCGGCCGCCGAGCTGACCGTGGGTCACATCGTCGCCGCCTCGCGCAACATCGCCGCCGCCTCCGCGTCCCTGAAGGCCGGCGAGTGGAAGCGCTCCAAGTACACGGGCGTCGAGCTCTTCGAGAAGACGGCCGGCATCATCGGCCTGGGCCGCATCGGCGCCCTCGTCGCCGCCCGCCTGCAGGGTTTCGGCATGAACGTCGTGGCGTATGACCCCTATGTCACCCCGGCCCGCGCGCAGCAGCTGGGCGTCAAGCTCCTGGGCCTGGACGAGCTGCTCGGCACCGCCGACTTCATCACGATCCACATGCCTCGCACCCCCGAGACGACCGGCATGATCTCCACGGCGCAGTTCGCCAAGATGAAGCCCAGCGCCTTCGTGTTCAACGTGGCCCGCGGCGGCCTCATCGACGAAGACGCCCTCTACGAGGCGCTTGTCAACAAGACCATCGCCGGCGCCGGCATCGACGTCTACGTCAAGGAGCCCGCCACCGACGTGCGCTTCATCGGCCTGGACAACGTGACCGCCACCCCGCACCTCGGCGCCTCGACCGAGGAGGCCCAGGAGAAGGCCGGCATCGCCGTCGCCAAGTCCGTGCGCCTGGCCCTGGCCGGTGAGCTCGTCCCCGACGCCGTCAACGTCGCCGGTGGCGTGATCGACGAGAACGTCCGCCCGGGCATCCCGCTCGCCGAGAAGCTCGGCCGCATCTTCTCGGCCCTGGCCTCCGGCGAGCGCCTCGAGTCCGTGGAGCTCAACGTCGCCGGCGAGATCGCCGTCAAGGACGTCACGTCACTGAAGCTGGCCGCCCTCAAGGGCGTCTTCACCGATGTCGTCTCGGATCAGGTCTCCTACGTCAACGCGCCGGTGCTCGCCGAGCAGCGCGGCGTCGACTACCGCCTGACCACCACCGAGGTGTCCGAGGACTACCGCAACCAGCTGACCGTCTCCGGCGCGCTTGCCAACGGCGACCAGCTCTCGGTGGCCGGCACGCTGACCGGTCCCAAGCAGATCCAGAAGCTCGTTGGCGTCTTCGGCCAGGAGGTCGAAATCCCGCTGACCGAGCACCTGCTGGTGCTGCGCTACACCGACCGCCCCGGCGTGGTCGGCACCCTGGGGCGTGCCCTGGGCGAGGCCAACGTCAACATCGCCGGCATGCAGGTCTCCCGCGCCGACCAGGGCGGCGACGCCGTGGCCGTCGTGACGATCGACAACGCCCTCCCCGAGGGCGTCCTCGAGTCCGTGGCCTCCGCCGTCGAGGCGTCCACGGCCCGTGAGGTGAACCTGGAGGACTGAGGCCCACCTCGTCCCTGAGTGAGGGCGCCTTCCCGGTTTCGGGAGGGCGCCCTTCGCGCTTCTCAGATCCCGTGTTGGGCCAGGGCAACCGGTAGAGTTCTGGGGTGAGCGATTCCCTGGATCAGAAGTCCTTCTACATCACTACGGCCATCTCGTACCCGAATGGCATGCCGCACATCGGCCATGCCTACGAGTACATCGCCACGGATGCCATGGCGCGCTTCCGGCGCCTAGACGGCGACGATGTTTTCTTCCTGACGGGCACCGATGAGCACGGCCAGAAGATGCTGCAGACCGCCCAGAAGGAAGGCATCACGCCCGCCGAGCTCGCGCGTCGCAATTCCGACCTCTTCCAGGCCACGCAGGACGAGCTGGGGATCAGCTACGACCGCTTCATCCGCACCACGGATGCCGATCACCACGCGGCCGCCCAGGCGCTCTGGAAGCGCATGGAGGCCAACGGCGACATCTACCTGGACAAGTACGCCGGCTGGTACTCCGTGCGCGATGAGGCGTACTACACGGAGGAAGAGACCGAGGTTCGCGATGGCGTTCGTTACTCGATCCAGACCAACACGGAGCTGACCTGGACCGAGGAGGAGAGCTACTTCTTCCGCCTCTCCGCCTACCAGGACAAGCTGCTGGCGCACTACGCCGCCCACCCCGACTTTGGCGCGCCGCGCTCGCGCTTCAACGAGGTCATCCGCTTCGTCGAGGGCGGCCTGCAGGACCTCTCGGTGTCTCGCACCACCTTCGACTGGGGAGTCCCGGTGCCCGGCGATCCCAAGCACGTCATGTACGTGTGGGTCGATGCCCTAACCAACTACCTGACGGGCGTCGGCTTCCCCGACACGGATTCTGCGTCCTTCCGTCGCTTCTGGCCGGCCGATGTCCACGTCATCGGCAAGGACATCTCGCGCTTTCACGCGATCTACTGGCCCGCCTTCCTGATGTCCGCAGGCGTCGAGCTGCCCGAGCGCGTCATGATCCACGGCTTCCTGAATAACAACGGCGAGAAGATGTCGAAGTCGCTCGGCAACGTTGTCTCGCCGCAGGACTTCGTGGCCCGCTACGGCCTGGACGCCTCGCGCTTCTTCTTCCTGCGCGAGGTGCCCTTCGGTGCCGACGGCTCGTACAGTCACGAGGCGATCGTGAACCGCATGAACGCCGATCTTTCAAACAACCTTGGCAACCTGGCACAGCGTTCGCTGTCCATGGTCGCCAAGAACCTGGATGGCCTGGTTCCCGAGCCGGGCGAACTCACGGACGCCGACCGCGCCTTGCTGGCCGAGGCCTCAGCGCTCCTCGAGATCAGCCGCGACCACTACTCCCGCCAGGAGTTCTCCCTCGCTCTCGAGGCCACGTGGAAGGTGCTTCACGAGGCGAACGCCTACTTCGCCGAGCAGGAGCCGTGGGTCCTGCGCAAGACCGATGTGGCCCGCATGACCACCGTGCTGTGGGTGACCATGGACGTGGTGCGACGCGTGGCCTTGCTGGTGCAGCCGGTCATGCCTGACTCGGCGTCGGCGCTCCTGGACGCCCTGGGGGTGCCCGCCGGAGCCGCCCGCACCTTCGCCGCCTTCGACGAACCGGTGGCCGCCGGCACCGCGCTGCCCAAGCCGACGCCGGTCTTCCCCAAGTACGAGGAACCGGTCGAGGACTGATCTATGGGCCTGGGGGGAAAGCTCAAGCAGGGAAGCAAGACCGTCCGGTCCGCGGGATCCCGCGCTAAGCGCGTGGTCCTGCGGGCCGCCCGCGCGCGGATTCAGGATGTGCCGATCGATCGCGATGTGGTGCTCTTCGAGTCCTACGGGGGAAACACCTTGGGGTGCTCTCCCGAACAGATCTTCAGGGTCCTCGCAGCGGATGTCCGATACTCGCACCTGAAGTTCGTGTGGTCGTTGCAGGAGCCCGAGCAGCACACCGCGGCGGTCGCCGCGCTGCGCGAGGTGCGCGACTTCGATGTGGTGCGGCGCGGTAGCGCCGAGTATCTGCGCGCCGTGGCCTCCGCCGGGTACCTCGTGAACAACATGAGCTTTCCCCAGGACTTCACCAAGCGCCCGGGCCAGGTCTACCTCAACACGTGGCACGGAGTGCCGCTGAAGCGCATGGGTTACGACGTGGTGGGCCACGTCGAGGACGGGCGCAACATCGTGCGCAACTTCCTCGCCGCCGACTACCTGCTGTCCTCGTCGCGGGCCATGACGGAGCGCATGTACCTCGGAGCCTTCAAGCTCACCAACGTGTTCGAGGGACGCATCCTCGAGGAGGGGAGCCCGCGCACCGATCGCCAGGTCGATCGTGCCGTTGCGCGCGCGGAGATGGAGCGGTGGATGCCGCAGCTGGCCGGCGATTCGCGCCGGGTGGTGCTGTATGCACCGACGTGGCGAGGCGCCGACTACGCCAAGCCGGAGGCCGAGGCCGCCTCGCTCGCGGCCGCGCTGGAGGCCATCAAGGCCGCCGTGGATCCCGGCACCACCCGCGTCTTGCTCAAGGCGCATCAGGTCATCGCCACGCAGATCGCCGGCATGGAGGAGTTTGCCGACGTCTTGGTCCCCTCCGAGGTGCAGGCGAACACCGCCCTCGGCGTGGCGGAGGTGCTGGTGACCGACTACTCGAGCATCTTCTACGACTTCCTCGCGACCGGCCGCCCGGTGATCCACTACGCCCCGGATCTTCAGGAGTACGCCCAGTACCGGGACGTCTACGACGCTCCCGAAACCTGGCCAGGCGAGGTGACGGTGACCCCGGCGGAGCTCACGGACGCGGTCGCCTCGGCCTTGCGGCCGGGCTGGGCGCCGAGCGAGCGCTATCTCGAGGCCCTCGCACGCTGGGCCCCCCTGGACGACGGCGCGGTCACGCCTCGCGTGATCGACGCCGTGTTCGGTGGGCGGTCGGCGAGCTATCGGGGTCTGAACGCGCCGTCGGATGGCCGGACCAAGATCTTGATGTACGCGGGCGCCTTCATTCCCAACGGCATCACCACCTCCGCCAAGAACCTCCTGCGGACCATCGACCACGGGCGCTACGACGTGACGGTGTTGGTGCCGTACTCGGCCAAGGACCCGGCACGCAGGGAGGGCTGGAACGGTGTGGATCCCAGGACCCGCCTGCTCTTCCGGGCGGGCCCCTTCGCTGGCGGCCTGGGTGCTGCTCTGTGGCGCGCAGTCGATCTGCACACGCCGCTGCCGGTGCCCCACGCCTTCGAGGACATCGAGGATCAGGCCTGGGAGACCGAGTTCAGGAGGCTTTTCGGGGCGGCCCGCTTCCACCACGTCATCGACTTCAGCGGCTATTCGCCGCTGTGGGGCCGCCTGCTGAGGGTGCCGCTCACGCGCACACGAAGCGTGTGGATGCACAACGACCTGTTCTCGGACGCCCAGCGCACCGTCAACGGTCGCCAGCCGCTCAAGCGAGGACTCGAGGGCGTCTTCCGCCAGTACAAGTACTTCGACTCGCTCGTTTCTGTTTCGGAGCAGCTGGCCGACATCAACCGCGAGCATTTGGCCGCCGCCGCCCCCGCGGCCCGCTTCACCTGGGTCCCGAACACGGTGGACGCCGAGCGCATCGTGCGGCTCGGCGCAGAACCAGACCCGGCAGGCTACCCCGCCGGCGTGCGGCGCTTCGTTGCGGTGGGGCGACTCTCGCCCGAAAAGAACCACCGTCGCCTGATCCGTGCGTTCGCCGAGGCGGCAGCGGAGAGCCCGGAAGCGCGCCTGGACATCCTGGGCGATGGCCCCTTGCGCTCGGAGCTCGGGGAACTCATCACGGACCTGGGCATGGGGGAGCGCATCACTCTGCGCGGCCACGTCTCCAACCCCCACGCGTGGGTAGCCCACTCGGATGCCATGCTGGTCTCCAGCGACTACGAGGGCCAACCCATGGTGATCCTGGAGGCATTGACCCTGGGCAAACCCGTCATCAGCACGCGCTTCGGGTCGGTCAACAGTGCCTTCCCTGAAGGAGGCGGCGTCGTCGTCGACGCCACGGTGTCCGCGCTGGCGGAGGCGACCGCCGCCGCGCGGGTGCGGCGCCCGGGCGCCCCGCCGTTTGATGTCAATAAATACCCCGCCGGCGCCCTGCGCCGGCTCGACGAAGTGCTGGGCGAGGCGCCGGAAGCGCCCCGCGCCGCCAGCGCTAACGACAAGGAAGGTCGCGCATGAACCCCCTGGGCGATTCGCTCACCCGGACGGCCGTCAACGCCGGACGCGTGCTGCAGAAGGCCAAGCTCAAGGGAGTGTCGACCAGGCTCTTCGGGTTCGTGTCCAGGTTTGGCTCCGAATCCACGCCCGCGGCGGTGTTTGCCAAGGGAGACGCTGCCTTCCGGCTTGGACGCTGGGACGAGGCGCTCGAAGCGACGCAACAGGCGATCGCAGCGACCCCAGCCCCGCCGCGCCGCTGGTTGCTGCGCGAGGGCGACGTCATGGCGCGCCAGGGACGCAAGGGAGAGGCGGCTGAGTACTTCGCGCAATTGGCCGAACGGCAGCCCGACGATGCTGCCTTCGCGCGCCGCGCGGCGAAGGCGTTCGCCTCGGCCGGGCGGAGCGCCGACGGCGCCAACCTTTTGCACCAGCGCGTGATCGAGAACCCGGACGCGCTTCCCCTGTGGCGCGACTACGTCAATTTCGTGCGCGTCTCCGCGCCGATGTGGCAGCGCGTCGACGTGCTCACCCAGGCGGTCGAGCGATTCCCCGAGCGCTCGGATTGGTTTGCGTACCTCGGCTTGGCCCAGGTGGGCCTCGAACACTGGGAGGAGGCGACCGCGTCCTTTACCCGCGCCGTGCGCGGCGGAAGCAAGAACAAGCGCGCGGCAGGTTGGTATGCGGCCCTTGCCCCGAAGTGGGCGCCGTCCGAGGCCGCCGCTGCGCTCGACTACGCGGACCAGCTCCAGCCCGAGCTCGGCTTCAAGGAATTTGGTCCGGGCGTCTTCTTTGCCGCGCGCGGGCTGTGGCCCGAGGCCCTCGAGGCCTACGAGACCAAGATCGCCGAGGGCGTGCCCAACCCCGAGCTCGCCTACAAGGCCGGCGTGGCCGCGGATCGCGTCCTCGACTGGGCCCGGGCCGAGGAGCACCTGCGGCGAGCCGTTTCCGCCCCTGCCGCGCCGCGCGGGTGGTACTCGCGCCTAGGACTCGCCCTCGAACGCCAGGAAAAGTGGGCCAACGCCGCGGAGGCGTACGCCCGCGCCATCGAGCTGGCCCCCGATGATCACGAGTACGACAGCTACCGCCTGGGGACGGTCCTGAGCGCCGGCGGTGATCCCGCGCTTGCGCTCGAGGCATACCGAGGGATGCACGGCGTCGATCCTTTCCGGGACGGCGTCGACGCGTGGGAGTTGGCCAAGGAGGGGCTGAAGGGCCGGCTGGTGCAGCTGAAGCACACCGTCACCGGTGCGCCCGGTGTCACGACGGCCCGCCCGTACCGCGAAGCCATGGCGCAGCTGCGCGCTGGCCGTCACGCCGCGGCCCTGGAGTCCTTGGAGTCAGCGGTGGCGCAGGACCCCGAGCAGAACCCGCGCGGCTACTTCCTGCTCGGCTGCGGGTACGCGGCTGCCGGCCGGCGGGACGAGGCGCTTGCTGCCTTCGCCCAGGCCAAGGACTTCGGCCGCCCGCACGGCGTGGCCGCCAATCGATACCTCAATGCCCGGTGGAAGTACGTCCAATCGCGGTACGTCGAATTCCAGGAGACGCTGCCCCTGGAAGCCACCGTCGTGTACGAGAGCTTCTTTGGCAACAAGGTCGACGACAATCCCTTGGCCATCTACCGCGCCCTGCGCTCGCGGCTCGAGGGGGAGAACCTCCTGCACGTGTGGGTGGTGGGCCCGGACGCAGGCGTGCCGGCAGATGTCGCAGCTGATGAGCGCGTGCTCGTGGTCCGCCGCGACAGCATCCTGTACGCCAAGCACCTCGCCACGGCCTCCTACCTCGTGAACAACGTGACGTTCCCGTCGTGGTTCGTGCGTCGGGACGGCCAGAGCTACCTCAATACCTGGCACGGCACTCCGCTGAAGACGCTGGGCAAGGACATCGGCACCGGGCTCATGGAACACGCCAACGTGGCCAGGAACTTCCTGCACGCCTCCGTGTTGCTGGCGCCCAACGACCACACTGAATACGTGCTGACGCAGCGCTATGAGATTCAGGGCCTCATGGAGGCCACCGTGGGGCGCACCGGCACGCCGCGGTCGGATGAGATGGTGCGCATGACCCCGGAGCAGGCAAGCGAGCATCGCGCCCGGCTCGGGATCCGGCCCGGAGCGACGGTGGTGTTCTACGCCCCGACATGGCGCGGCGCCCTCAACGAGTCGCGTTCCGACGAGGAGCAGCTCCTCGCGGACCTCGAGGTCATGCGCGAGCGCGGCGACGTTCACGTCATCTTCCGTGCCCACCACTTCAGCGAGGCGCTGCTAGCGGGCAAGGATTTGGGCGTCACGGTGCTGCCCTCCGACATGTCAACGGCGGTTGCCCTCGGCATCACCGACGTGCTGATCACGGACTACTCGAGCATCTTCTTCGACTTCCTGCCGCTGCGCCGGCCGGTGATCTACTACGTGTACGACCTCGAGGAGTACACCGCAGAGCGCGGCATGTACTACGGGATCACCGAGATGCCGGGCGATGTGGCCCTGGATCGCGAGCAGCTGCGCGAGGCGATCGGCCGCGCCGTCGAGCACGGCATCTCCGACCCGGACGCCCACCAGGCGGCCATCGAGCGCTTTGCCCCGTACGAGGACGGCCACGCCAGCGAGCGCGCCGTGGAGCTCTTGCTGGGCGAGCGTGCCGGATCCGCCCTGGAGCCCGCCCCGCTCACTCCCGTGCTCTTCCACCAGTCGATGCTGCCCAACGGCATCACCAGCTCCTTCCTGAACCTGGTGCATCACTTGGATCCGGAGCGCTACCGCGTCGTGTTCCTGTTCGACCCGGCCTCGGTGCAGAACGACCCGATGCGCCGCGAGCGGTTGGATCAGCTGCCGGATCACGTGCAGCGCATCGGTCGAGTCGGCGGGCACCTCCTCTCGCTCCAGGAGCGTTGGGCCGTGCCCCGCTTCGGTGAGTGGAAAGACTTCCCGACGCCCGAGTACGAGCGGGTGTATCGCCGGGCCTTCGCCCGCGAGGCCAGGCGCGTGTTCGGCTCGGCGCGGTTCGCCACCGCTGTCGAATTCGACGGCTACGCGGCCTTCTGGAGCGCCCTGCTCGCCGCGGACTCGGAGCTCGCGCAGCGCCGGGTGATGTACTTCCACAACCGGATCTTCGCCGAGCTGACCACCAAGTACCCGGAGCTTGCCTGCAACCTCCGGGTCGCCGCATGGTTCCAATCGCTGGTGTCCGTCTCGTCTGCCACCAACGACATCAACCGCGAGGAGCTCGCCGAGCCCTTCTCCTTGGACCCCGCCGAGTTCTCCTATGCAGAGAACATGCTCGACGTGGAGCGCATGGTGCGGCTGGCGGCCGAGGAACCGGACGATGACATCGCCGCCTTCCTCGCGCCGGCGAGCCGTGCGTGGCTCACGATCGGGCGCATGTCGCCCGAGAAGGGGCACCTCAAGCTCTTCGAGGCGTTCAGAGAGCACCTGGCGCAGGGGCATCCCGACGAGCGCTTGGTGGTCCTGGGTATGGGCCCGCTGCGGGCCGAACTCGAGGACTGGATCGCGCGCGAGGGCCTGGGGGAGCGCATCTTCCTGGCCGGTCAGCGCAGCAACCCGTTCTCCGTCATGCGGCTGTGCGAGGCCTTCGTCCTCGCCTCCGATCACGAGGGCCAGCCCATGGTGCTACTCGAGGCGCTGACGTTGGGTCTGCGCGTCATGGCGACCGACATCGTCGGCAGTCGCTCGGTGATCGGGGACGGCACCGGCCTCCTCGTGGAGAATTCGGTCGACGGCGTGCGCGAGGGCCTCGCGGCCCTTCCGACGTTCGTGCCGAGCGCGCACTTCGACGTGAACGAGTACCAGGCCAGGGCGCTCGCCCAGGCCCTGTCGGCCATCGACCCGGAGGGGGCGGCACTGTGAGTTGGTTCAAGCGAGACCGGGGGGCTGAGCAGGCGTCGACGGCGCCCGAGCCGGTCGGGGGAGCACAGTCGGCCGGCTCCCGCGTGGTCGTTGACGGGAGCGTCATCAGCTGGCCGCTCGAGGACCGCGTTGCCGGGCTCGAGGCCGTCCGCGCCCGCAAGGGCTCGGCCAACTTTGTGCACATCGACTTCCCTGACGACGGAACCGAGCACAACGCCATCGAGCGCGCCCGCAAGGATCCAGCGGCCCGCGAGGCGCTCGTGGGGCTGGCCCGCGAGGAGTTCTACCTCTACAAGCACGCAGGAAGTCGCTCGAGCTTCGTCTCCCGCCGCCGCTTGCCGCAGCTCTGGCAGCCGGTCAAGGAGGGTCGCATCAAGGACAGCGCGAGCGGCACGCTCTATGAGCTGGAACCGGCGCTGAACCCCGCGGGTCCGCCGAAGCTGCTTGTCGTCTTCCCGGCGATGGGCGCACCGATCTACGCGCCGAGCCTGTTCCGCTATGCGACCCGCAACTACAAGAGCATCCAGAAGTTCGTGAGCCCGTCGACGACCGTCATGCGGCTCGTCGACCTGGGCGGCGTGGTGGGCAATTTCTACCTGGACACGGCGGTGCTTCCCACCAACGCCGCGTCGATCCAGGCCACGATTCGTGCCGTCATGGACGAACTCGGGGTGGCCCAGGAAGACGTCGTGCTGTTGGGCTCCTCCAAGGGAGCCACGGGAGCGGTGTTCCACGGGCTGAGCATGGGGCTGAAGCACGTTGCCGTGGACCCGGTGCTCCATGAGGAGCATTACTGGGAGAAGCACAACGATTCGCACTTCACCCGCGAGACGACCTTTGATCTCACCAAGCAGGAGATCTTCGCCGAGCTCATCAAGGGGCTGGAGGCCGAGGGGCGGATGGACGAGGCGCTGAGCAAGCAGGTGTTGATCACGTCCGAACGTTCGCCTCAGTACGAGTACATCGCCCCGTTGCTCATCGATGGCCGCAGCACCAACGTGGTGCTCGTGAACACCAACGAGGGCATCAAGGACCACCCGGACGTCCCCGTGTTTTCGCATCACGTGGCGTCCTCCACGACCGATCTTCTTTTGTCCGGCGTCCCGCTTGTGGCGGGCCGGCGCGAGATCGACTGACACAGCTGGGAGACGTGACGATGTTTAAGAAGTCAAGCGAGGGCGTTCCGAGCGGGGATCTCGGCGCGATCCTCCAGGCACAGCAGGCGACGCTCGCGGAACAGACGCAGATCCTGGCGTCGCTGAAGAACCTCGTGGCCGAGCAGAACAAGACCCTGCAGGAGCAGGGGCGCATGCTCGAGGTGCTGGGCAAGGGCGTGCTGCGCGACGTGCTGGCCGACGTCGACGCAACGATCCAGGACCGCACCATGTCCATGATGGAAACCATGGCTCGGGTCAAGGACGGCGCCTCGCTTGCCCGCTGGGGCGACGGCGAGATCCGTCTCATGCTGCAGCCCGAGTTTGAACTCTCCTTCCAGCGCCCCAATCCGGAACTGGCCCAGCGGCTTCAATCGCTGCTCGCCAACTACGACGCGCTGTACCCGAGCACCCTGCTCGCCTTCCCCACGACCTTCGTGTCTCGCCTGTGGATGGGCATCTGGGCCGAGTCGTGGCACCAGCTCGGGCCACTGCTTCGTCAGTCGAGCGCTCCCTGGGCCAATACCCACGTCTCGCGCCCGCTCTTCTTCCAGAAGCACGGGCAGGATGCGGTGAAGGCGTGGCGAGAGGTGTGGGCGGGCAAGAAGGTTTGCGTCATCGCCGGCAAGGGTTCGCGCTTCGAGTTGCTTCCCGAGCTCTTCGATTCGGCCGCCTCGATCCACCGCGTTGATTCCCTGCCTCGGGACGCCTTTGGTGAGCTGGACGCGCTGACCGAGCGCATCAACGCGGCGCCGGAGGCCGACATCTACCTGTGCGCGCTGGGCCCCACGGGGACCGTGCTGGCGGCTCACCTGGCCAGCGAGGCGGGCGGCTCACGCCATGCTGTGGACGTGGGGCACCTGGCCTCCAGCTACGCCAACGTCTTCCTCGGCGGCAAGTTCCCCGAGCAGGTTGCGGTCGTGAAGAAGTAACGCACGCTGCAACAAGGGTGGCTCTCCACGGCGGGGAGCCGCCCTTTGCTGTTTGCGGACACTGTCATGTGTGGTTTGCTCAAGAAATCCTGAGTATCGGATGTGAAATGGCTTTATGCATCCGATAGGGTATTTCCATCTACCCTGCACCAGGCGTGCCCTCGCACGCCGCGCTCCGAGGAGTTCCGTTGGACGGTTGTTGCTTCCGTGAGGCCCCACAGGCCGCCGGCGCCCGCCGTCTTGATGCTTGCCGCGCAGTGCCAGCGGTGACCCTTCTGCGTGCCTTGGGACCACCTCGTAGAAACGTCTGACAGCGCGTTCGGGAGAAACGCGCCAACCAGTCGGTAGGTGGAAAGCATTGAGGGTCATGGGGAACGGTCGAATCGAAAATTTCAAGGCGATGCTTCGGCGCACCGGGGGGGTCGCCGGGTACGACGCCGTCAGGTCGCTAGCCGAGGTGGCTGCGCTGGCGGTACGCACCACACACAACGGCGTGAGCGGGCTCCGCTCAACCATGGCGGTGAAGGGCAAGCGGGAGGGCTTGATCCGTAAGGGCGCCTCTTGGTACCTGCTGGCGCCGCCGAGCCTGGATCGGGACCTGGCCTACCGCAACTTTGAATGGGTCATTCGCGCCCTCGACACCGATGGCATCGGCTGGTGGTGGGTCGACGGTGTGGAAGCGACCGCGAAGGTGACCATCGCGGTGAATCACTCGGCGCGTGGAGCGGCTGTACGAGCTCTCCACGAGGCGGCCGTCAGGGATGACGCTTCTGCATCCCTGCGGATTCAGGGACCGGATGTGGAATCCGTTCAGCTCGCGCTCGCTGCGGACGCCGCGAGGTCGTTGAGCGGGGCGCGCCTTGTGCGCGTGGCACGGCTGGAGTACGACGAGAAGCACCAACGCGCGCGCGGACTTGAACTGGGCTGCGAGGTCGAGTTTTGGCGTTTCGCTGACGACGGCTCGGTGCGAGCGCCCCGAGAGAACAGGGCAGCGGCTCAGCTCGATGGGGCGTCCGCCAAGCTGACCACGGCTACGAGGGCAGGCCGAGAGGTGCCCATCCCGGAGGTGTTCACCCACACCATGCTGGATGACGTGACGTTTCCAATCGACGTGGTCTACACATGGGTTGACGGTGACGACCCGAGCTGGCGGGCGCGCAAGGCGCGGGCCGCCGGGGACGATGTCAGCACCGCAGCCTTCCACCTTGAATCAACTCACGCTGCGCGATTCCGCTCGCGCGACGAACTTCGGTACTCCCTCCGATCGCTCGATGACTTTGCTCCGTGGGTCAATCACATCTACATCGTTACGGACCGTCAGGTTCCGGAATGGCTGGACACGTCGAACCCACGAGTCACGGTGGTCGACCACAGTGAAATCTTCCCCGACGACGGAACGCTTCCCGTCTTCAATTCGAATGCGATCATTTCGCGCCTGCATCACATTCCCGGGCTGTCCGAGCACTTCATTTACATGAATGACGACGTCGTGCTGGGCCGGGCGGTCGCCCCGAATCAGTTCTTCTTGGCCAACGGCATCGCGCTCGTGTCGCCGTCGAGGAATCACCGGCCGTTCGGTGACCCCTCCCTCGAAGTCGAGCCGCACCTGAACATCACCCGGAACATCCGTGCACTCCTGAGGCCCAGCACGGGACGGACGCCCGCGAGGGCCATCAAGCACACGCCGCACCCCATGCTCAAGAGCGCGTTGCAGGAGCTGGAAGACACCTACACCGAGGCGTACGAACGCACCATGCGGCACAAGTTCAGGCACCACACGGACATTGTGGCGGACCAATTGCACCACTACTACGCCCAGATCATCGGCAAAGCTGTCCCCGGACAACTGGAGTACGCCTACGTGAATGTCTTGGATGTAGCCTACGAGTCGACCTTGGCTGACCTCCTGCACCGCAGGCATCGGGACGCAGTGTGCCTCAACGATGCGCCGGTGCCGAACGCAGAACCCATAGAGCCTGCACGGGTAGGGGACTTCCTTGACCGGTACTTCCCCGCCGCTTCGGCGTTCGAAAAGCAATCCTGATTCGAGCCGGATAGGTGGTCCGCCCCCACCGTCACCGGCCCGCCAGCCACAACAAGAGCAAGTGAGTATCGAATGACCGTGGTTTCACAGGCCCGTGAGTTCCCGAGCCGCAAGAGGCTGCGCGAGCCACGAGGATTCCGAACGGACATTCAGGCGCTGCGCGCACTGGCCGTAGGCCTCGTCATTCTGTACCACCTATGGCCGAATCGCCTCGTCGGGGGCTTCATCGGCGTTGACGTTTTCTTTGTGGTGTCGGGATTCTTGATCACGAGCCATTTGCTCAAGACCCCTCCTCGCTCCGCCGGCGACGTTGTGCAGTTTTGGGGCCGTCGCGTTCGACGCTTGCTGCCAGCATCGTTGCTTGTTCTACTGTGCACGGCCGTCGCAAGTTACATCTGGGCGCCTGCGTCGCAGTGGGCCAACACTGCAAGTCACATCATCTCGTCGGCCCTATACGTCGAGAACTGGAATCTCGCGATCAACAGCGTCGACTACTTGGCCGCAGACAACGCTCCGTCGCCCGTGCAACACTTCTGGTCGCTCTCGGTGGAAGAGCAGTTCTACTTCGTGTGGCCAGTTCTTATCGGAGTCCTGGTGTGGCTGGCAAGCCGCTCGCGCCTGCGTTTCACCGTGGTGGCAGGCATTGCGGCGGTGTGTGGCGCCTCGCTCGCCTACGGCGTGTATCTGACCGCTGCGGAGCCAGCGGCCGCGTACTTCGTGACTCCGGCGCGGCTGTGGGAGCTCGCGGCCGGAGGCCTTGTCGCAGTTCTTGCAATGAATCCTCGGTTCAAGCTGGGTGTAGCTCCTGCGGGTGTGCTGGCATGGGTCGGCCTCGCGGGCATTGCACTGACGGGTCTGTTGCTCCACTCAAGCGTGCCGTTCCCCGGCTGGATCGCGGTGGTTCCCGTGGTGTCCACCGCCCTCGTGCTCGTCGCCAACGCGACGAGCAAGTGGGCCCCGGGCACGGTGCTTGCGGTCGCGCCGGTGCAGTTCCTCGGCAACATTTCGTACGGCGCCTACTTGTGGCATTGGCCGCTCTTGGTCATCCTTCCGGCCGTCTCGGGAAACCTCGGTCTACTCGACAAGCTGACGATCCTGGCCCTGACGATCCTGCTAGCTTGGTTGTCCACGCGTTTCGTGGAACCGTATTTTCAGCGTTCTCAGGCCTGGCGATCCAACGCCCGAACGTTTGGGTTTGCGCTGCTCGCGATGGCCGTGGTGGTCGGATCCGGAATTGGACTCGGCGCCGCGGCGGACCAGGCGAAACGGTCCTCCGAATCCGCAGTACAGGCGGCTCAGCAGGACGCCGGTGCGTGCTTCGGCGCCGGCGCGCTGCCCGGCGCTCATGACGTTGACGCGGCCTGCACGCTCCAGGGTGACAAGCTCCTGCTTTCTCCGGTGGCAGCAAAGACTGACAAGTCGGATGCGTACAAGGACGGTTGTTGGTCTTCCGGCACGTTCGAGAAGCGCCCGGCGTGCACGTATGGAGACGGCAAGACACGTGTGGCGCTGGTCGGCAACTCGCACGCGGGCCACTGGCTTCCCGCGCTCCAGGCTCTGGCCCAGGAGCGCGGCTGGACGATCACGACCTTCCTCATTGATCGCTGCAACGCGACCACCACGGTTCCCTTGGCCTTCGACACCCCCGAGAAGGCGCAGGGGTGCGCCGACTATGCGAAATACGTTCAGGAGCGCACCACGAGCGGCGACTTCGATGCTGTCATCACCTCGCAGCGGCAGTCGCTTCCCCTCAAGGGGTACACCGAGAAGTGGGAGGGGAACGCCACGGCAGCCACCCAGGCAAGCGTCGAGGCGGATCAGTTGCGCATGCTCGAGGCGTGGAAGCAGGCGGGCCTGAAGACCATGGTGATTCGGGATACGCCCTATCCCGCCGCCTCGGTGCCAGACTGCGTCGCGGCGCATGCCGCTGATACGAGCGCATGCGAGGCCACCGTGAAGCAGTGGCATTGGCTTGACCCGCTCGCGGACGCCGCGCGGACGAGCGGCACGGCCGACGTGCTGGATCCGACCGACTGGATCTGCCCGGACGGAATCTGCCGCCCCGTGATCGGTGGCGTCATTACCTACTTTGATGGCTCGCACCTCACGGCAACCTATGCCAAGAGTTTGGCCCCGCTCATGGGACGTTGGCTCGACGAACACCCGGATCTGGGGCTGTGAAACGAGGGCGGTGCGCACTATGGGCGCACCGCCCTCTTTCCCGATGAGCTGGCGTAGCTCAGGACCGGCGCAGCCCCATGCGGCGGGCCAGTCGTCCCGCGGCGTGGCGGAGACGCTTGCCCGGAGCAACCGCCTTGGCGATTGGTGCCTTGATCCGCGGCGTCTCTGCCTCAGACGTCAACTCCCAATACTCCGCCGAGATGGTTGTTGGGAGGCCGTTAGGCTTGAACCTGTCGGCGTTGAGGGAGAGATGAGGGCGCTCCCACGCGACGTGGCGCTTCACCACCTTGGCAGGGATTCCGGCGGCAACCACGTTGTTGGGGAGGGATCCACTCACGAGCGCTCTGAATCCCACCACTGAGCCGCTACCCACCGTTGAGCCGCCGAGAACGACTGCGCTAAACCCCAGCCACACGTGGTCACCGATCGTGATGTCGCGAGCCGGATTCGCACGCTTCTTGGTGCGAACGTCGTAAATGGGGTGGGCGTCGTCAGCGCGTATCTGATTGTCGCTAGCCATCATGACGTCGCGGCCGATCGTGACGGTGGCGCCTTCCACCGCGCTGATGAACGCGGTCGCCGTCGTCGAGAGGTCTTCCCCGATACGCACGGCTGAACCGCCGCCGCAGCGGATGTTGAGCGAGGGTGCCCCTGAACGCGGATTGCCGCCGATTTCAATCAGACCACCGTTGCCATCGAACGAGCCGAGCAATCGTTGAAGTCGACTTCCGTCCGCGATGCGAAGCACGTTGTTCTTGCCACGGATGGTGAACGGTCCGGCCGCACTGAAACCGTCTGGGCACTCGATGCGATTGCCGTGCTCGTCCTCGTAGTTACTGATGGTCTCTATTTTCGTCGCCATACTGACCTCGCCTTGGTCTACTCGAGTGCTACGAGCGGTTGAGCTCGTGGGCAATGGGAACCTGCTCTGGCTCAGGAACCGGTACGTGAGCCTGCACGTCTCCCAAGGGCGTCGCGTAGCCGCGGATGAACTCGACGACCGCTTCGCAAGAATTCTCCGGCATATTGCCGAAGGTGGAAGCAGCACGTGCGGCGTACTCGGCCTGCTGAACACCAGGGGTCTCGAGCAAGCCCGGAAGCGAGTGTTCCAGCTCCTCGAGGGTGGTCGTTACGGGCCCGAATCCGTCGCGCCGGTACGCAAAGTACCCGGGGCGAGTGTTGTGCTTTCCTCCGAACACCTCATCCCGGTCGAACTGGAAGTAGGCCACAGGCCGGCCGACCAACGCAGCGTCGAATGCGACTGAGGAGTAATCCGTGATCATGAGTGCCGCTTCGGCAATCAGAGTTTGCACGTCACTCTCCGCATACGTCGTGACGCGCACGTGATCGGGAACACTGAAGTCCCCGATGTAGGGCATCAGGTTGGGGTGGGGCATGAACACGATGTCCAGCTGGTTGATCTCGGCCAATCGTCGCAGCACAGGGCTATCCAGCGTGGCCGCCCACTGGAGCGCGAAGTCAGTGTGGGCAAAATCGTCGAGCTTGGCGGTTTCCGACCCTGATCCGAGGCGCTGACCGACCAAGTACTGGCGCCACGTAGGCATGACCAGGATGCTGCGTCGGCGCTCGGTGCTGGCAGCTAGCCGACGCAGGCGGTCGAAGCGGGGCATGCCCGTGTTGACCACTTCGCGGGTGCTGAACGGGTAGTCAGACGGCCCTGCAAACGAGGCGTGTTCCTTAACGGTGGAGGTGATGATGCCGCGGATCGGCTTGCCGCCGAGCCACCGAGACAGGTCGTCCTTCGTCACGCCGTGCTGGAGGAAGGTGAACTTCCACTTCCACCCTCCGGTGCGCCGGAACGGCTGATACACGAAGCCGTCAGCGTGGGAACTCACGACATTGGTGGCATTGAGGCAGAGCAGCTTCCACTCGGTTGACCCGTAGGCCACCATGCGTTCCACACCCTCGGCCTTTAGTCGTTGCCAATCTGCGCTGTCTTCGCGCAAGACAAACCAGGCGTTCACTTCGCGGTGGTGATCGCGAAGATACTTGAACAGATGCTCGCCGCTGTCATTCGCATTGTTGTCACGGTCCATCAGAACCCACGCATCCTTGTAGCGGCGCTGTACGCCGCGCTTCTTCGCCCGTTGTTCCAGCGCAAGCTGAGCGCGTGCCGCAGCAAACCGCTTGCGGTGCTTGATCTTGCTGGCCAACTTCCTGAGCCGAGAGCGAGTGTCCTGCTTGCGGGCGCCAATCCGTCGGCGGATCTGCGCGGCCGTGAAGCTCGTCGGCGCCAGCTGAGGCCAGGTGAAGCTCAGGGGAGCGGTTTCGCCGTCAAGACGGACACTCAAACGGCCGTTGTTCGCGATCCAGACGATGCGTTCGAAAACCATGGCGCGCTGCAGGTAGTGCACCGCACGCACCTTGGTGTGCCTGGGCGTGGCTTGCACTCCGTCCAGGAAGAACACCTCTTGCGGGGCCTTGCCGGTGTACCGATAACGAAGCTTCAGAAGGCCTTGGGCCTCGTCGAGCTGTTCAACCAAAACGTTGTTCCAGCGCCACGGCTCGTCGCTGAAACCGTGCAGCATGGCCTCCTGCAGCGCCAGCGAGCGCTTGTAGATGTCGAAGCCTTGCACCACCGAGTCGTCGAGGTAGGCGCGGCATTGACGGGCGAGCTCTTGGAATCGTGCGGCAACTTCGGGTGAGATGCCGGCCGTTTCGCTCAACCGCTGCTCGTCTGCGCGGAGGATCCAGGTCAAGTCGTAGATGACCGTGATCTGAATCCACTCCGGAACGTGCCCAAACAGTTCCCTGGCGCGCCTGAGCAAATCGAGGTACCCGTACTCCAGGACATCCGTGTACTTGCGAGGATCCGCCGCGGCGGTCTGAATCGTTGAGGTTCCATCGGCGCGTCGACGATAGTGATAGGCGGCCGAGTCGACGAAGCCCACGTTTCGGTTGTCGGCCTGGAGGAGATAGCGGTTGACGAAATGCCCGTCTTCAAAATTCGGGCGAATTCTCCCGTCAAAGCGCAGATCGGCGTGCTCGCGCAAGACGCTGCTGCGGAAGAACGCCGTCGCCGCGCTGAGCTGAATGTTCCGGGGGAGCTTTTCGAGGTCTACCAGCCGGTCGCCGTCTGCGAACCGGAAGCGCAACGGGTGATTATCCACCTGTGTGGTGCGGCCGTCGTCGATGTAATCCTGCTGGTGCCCAACGGCCAGGTTTGCCTCGGGGTGCATCCCCAAGAAGCGCTCAATGGCTTCGAAGTAATTGGGGGCCACGAAGTCATCGGGATCGATGAAGGTGATCCAGTCCGCATCGAGCGCGGCCAGCAGACCGGCGTTGCGGGCGGCCCCTTGGCCGGCGTTCTCTTGAACGATCAGGATTACGGGCAAGTCGGTGGACTTGCTCCACTCCTCCAGGGCCTCGGCGGACCCGTCCGTTGAGCCGTCGTCGACCAACACCACCTGCACTTGTGAGTGGTCAAAAGTCTGCGCGTCTAACGAAGCAAGAAACTCTGGGAGGAACCGCTTCACGTTATACACGGCTGAAACGACGGCAAAGCGGGGTGCAGTGGGAGTCACGAAATCGACCTTTGGCAGAGTGATTAACGATTCCGAGATTACCAGTTCACGTGCTTGCGACTGTGCTTTCGGTGGCGCCGTTCCGACACGCGTGGGGGCGGGAAACCCGTGAGCTCCCCGCCCCCACGAGTTCCTACTCGACCGCGAGCCCCTCAACGGGGGACATGCGGGCCGCGCGGCGGGCGGGCCACACGCTGGCCAGGACGGCGGCGCCGACCGAGACCACGAGGACCACGGCAAGCCACAGCCACGGGATGCTCGGGGCGAAGCCGCCCATGGCGCTCGTGGCGGCGCGCGCGCCGGCGAGGCCGTAGAGCGAGCCGAGCACCAGGCCGAGCACGGCGGCGGCCCCGGCGATGAGCGCCGCCTCCAGGGCCAGCATGCCGCGCAGCTGCTTCTTGGTCAGGCCGAGGGCCCGCAGCAGCGAGTTCTCGCGGGTGCGTTCGATCACCGAGAGCGAGAGCGTGTTGCTCACGCCGATCAGCGCGATGACGACCGCCACGCCGAGCAGCGCTGAGACCACCATGAGCAGAGTGTCGATGATCTGCGAGGCCATCTGGCGGATGGGCAGGGCACCGTCGAGCCGGCCCTGGTCCACCTTGGCGGCCTTGGACACCGCGCTGATGAGCGGACCGGCGGAGACGGAGTCGTCAGCCTTGATCCACACCTCGGGGCCCGGGCCGATCGCCACGGAATCGCTCGCCAGCTTCGGCAGCGCAGAGGGCAGACCCAGCTGCGTTCGCGTCGCCTGCGTCATGACGATGCGACCGGCGGGGGCTGCCGCCTCCGAGTCGATCGGCGCGGTGACGGTGCGCCCGGCGCCATCACTCAGCGTCACCTCGGTGGGCTTCGCGTCGGAGGAATCGAACACGTACTCGCCGACCGCCACGGAACCCAGGGCGGGGACCTTGGCGCCGTCGGTGCCGACGCTCGCGAGCTCCTGCTCGTTCCCGGCCATGACAAACGCGCAGGGGGAGACGTTCTCCGACTCGGCCTCGCCGAAGCCGGCGCAGCCGTTCGTGGCGGCGACGGGCGTCAGATATGCGGTGGACTCGACGCCGTCGACCTGGCCGACGGCGTCACGCACCTCGGCCGCGAGCGGGGCATCGGCGCTGCTGGAGACCACCAGATCCACCGGGTACTGCTTGGCCAGCTCGGCGTTGAGAGTGCTGCGCGCGCTCGTGGCGCCCACCAGCATGAGCGCGACAAGCGTGACGCCGAGCAGCAGGGCCGTGCCAATAGCGGCGGTGCGCTGCGGGTGGCGCAGGGCGTTGAGACCGGCCAAGCGACCGGAGACCTTGGCACCGAAGGGACGGGCGAGCTGGCGGACGGCCCACGGGATCAGCAGGCTGCCGAGGACCAGCACACCGATGAAGCTCACCAGTCCGCCCAAGAAGGCCATGCCGAAGGAGGTCTGGAAGGACTCCGAGCCGCCGTCGCGCGGCAAGATGCCGTAGATCAGCGCCGAGGCGCCGAGCAACACGAGCAGGCTACCGATGACCACGCGCGTGGTGCCTGCCTTGGAACGCACCGTCACGGTTTCGCTGGGCCGCAGCGCGGCCAGCGGCGACACCCGGGTGGCGGCCAGGGCCGGGCGCAATGAGGCGACAACCGTCACGAGGATGCCCACGAGCAGACCGGCGATGATGGGTGCCCAGGTGAAGCCGAAGGTGACGTACGGGAGATTGAACGCCGCGCGGACCACAGCGGCGCCTCCGGCCACCACGCCCGTGCCGATGAGCACGCCGAGCACGCCGCCCACCACGCCGACCACGAGGGCCTCGCCGAGCACCATGCGCCGGATCTGGCCGCGGCGGGCGCCGAGCGTGCGCAACAGGGCGAGCTCGCGGGTGCGCTGGGCCAGGATCACGGAGAAGGTGTTGGACACGACGAGGACGGTCACCACGAGGGCGATGCCGGCAAATGCTCCGAGCACCCAGGTGAGCGCGTCAACGCCGCCGGAGAGCTGCGAGATCTGATCGGTCACCATCTGCTCCGAGGTCCCGACCTTCGCCCATGGCAGCCCCTGGTCGGAGAACCACGCGCTCAGCTGATCCACGAGCTGCGCGGTGTCGGTGCCGGGCTGGACGCCCACGAGCACCGAACCGGGCGTGAACGTGAGGCCGAGAGCCTGCGCGCCCTGCTTGCTCAGCTGCAGGTTGGCATAGCCGGCGGAGGAGGGATCCTGCGGATCCTGGCGCAGTCCGGAGACGGTGAGCTGCTTCTTCACGCTCTTGCCGGTCGCGTCCAGGACCTCGACCTTGAGGGTGGAGCCCACCGTGAGCCCGGCCTTGGCGGCGGCGCTCGCATTCAGGGTCGCCTCGCCGACGCCCGGCGCCTTGCCCTGCGTGAGCGCGGCCCCCAGGAGGGAGGTGTCGCCGTCGGTGACGGTGACGTAGACGGACTCCTGCCCGCCGGCCAGCTCGGCACCGAACATGGTGTTTTCGTAGGCGAGGGTCTTCTCCACACCGGCGGTTGACTTCACGTGCTCAACGGCCTGGGCGGGCGTCAGCTTGAGCCCGTCCTCGGCCCGAAAGAACTCGGGGGAGACCACAACGTCCGCGTTCTGGTAGGCCTGGCCGACGCTGGCGCTCAGCGTGGCGCGAACCGAGGACCCCACGAAGAGCGTGGCGGCCAGGAAGGCGACGCCGATGGTGATGGCGGCGATGACCGCGGCGTAGCGCCGGCGGTACGCCACCACATTGGCTTTGACCAGGGAGTTCACGAGGCCGCCCCCAGGCGGGCCAGCGCGGAGGAGACCTGCTCCACCTGCGGCGCGATGATCTCGCCGGCGAGGCGACCGTCCTTGAGCAGGACCACGCGATCGGCGGCTGCGGCCGCGACCGGATCGTGGGTGACCATGATGACCGTCTGGCCG
This sequence comes from Galactobacter sp., assembly GCA_022712075.1. Lineage (GTDB taxonomy): Bacteria > Actinomycetota > Actinomycetes > Actinomycetales > Micrococcaceae > Galactobacter. The sequence continues at coordinate 36 of JALAHE010000249.1, read as the reverse complement.
TCCTCGTGGGCGCTGCGCTGCAGCAGGCGAAGCACC
>JALAHE010000248.1 GCA_022712075.1 Galactobacter sp. | reverse complement strand
CTCCTGCCGCCCGTCGTCCCCGCTTGGACCACGCGCCAGGAACGCTTCGAGGACCTTGTTGCGGATTCGGCCGCGCGGTTGCAGGAGCGCTGGGGTTCGCGCATCGACGCGATCAGCTTCGACGTGGCGCTGGTGCCAGACGAGGGAAGCCTCGCGCGCGCCGCTGCCCGGGGCGAGGCGCCGCCGCTTGGCAGCGTGCTGCGCGGCGGGCGCAAGCAGCGCCAGCGCGTCTTGGTTTTCCGCCGCCCCATCGAGACGGTCGCGGGATCCGCGGCCGCCGTTCCGTGGCTCGTCCACGACGTGGTCGTGGAACTCGTGGCCGAGGCCTTCGGCCTGCCGCCGGAGGATGTTGACCCCGGCTACCGGGGTTCCGCCCCCGACGACGGCCAGTAGCCGCCCCGGCCGGGGAGCCCTACGGGAGCAGCTCCACGCGGGCCGAGGCCGGCGCGTCCGGGAGCTCCTGCGGGACGAGTGCCGCCGTCTTCGACGCGCCGTCCTCCGTCAGCAGCGAGGCGTAGACGCCGCCGGCGCTTGCGCCAAGGCGCAGGCCGGCCGCGCCCTTGAAATCGGCGGCCTTTACGGTGACGGTCTGCCCCGCCGTGATCTCCACGGTGCGGGACTCCCCCACCGTGCCATCGGCGGCGACGGGCGCGATGACGACCTTGGAGTCCTCCTCGGGCGCCGCGAGGTGAAGCCACCCCGTGCCGACCTCGGGCAGGGCCAGGAGCTGGCCGGTGCTCATCTCCGCCACGCCCGGGATGTACGCGACGTCGACCGGCTGCTTCGGGTCGCTGCCGCGCAAGAGGCGCGCCGAGGCGACGATCGACTCGTCGGCCACGGCCTCGAGCGTGTAGTTGCCGGCCGGAAGCGAGGCGAGCGGCACGTTGACCACGGCGTTCTTGCCGATCTGCACGTCCTTGGCCACGACGGTGCGCGTGCCGTCGGCGGCGAGGGCCGTCAACGTGGCGGTGGACCCTTGGCCGGAGGCGTCGGTGAGCTGGACCTCGGGAAGCTCGTCGCCGGCATCCTCGGAGCTTCCCACCTTGCTCGCGTCGGCGGCGCCGAGCACCTGCACGCCGGGCATGATCTGCCGCGTTGCGGGATCGGCCGAGGCCGAGATGATGGCGATGCCGCCGGGGCGCAGGCCGCGCAGGATCGCCTGTGAGAGCGTGGCGGAGACGGGCGCGCCGCTCGAGCTGACGCGGACCGTCACGGCAGCCTCATCGCGCGCGGTGCCGCCCACGTTGATGCTCTTGGTGGCGCCGGGTTCGAGGGTGAAGTCCTGGATCGCGCCCTCGGTGGCCAGGCCGGCCGACGTGCGCACGTCGACCTGGACGCTCGCCGTGGTCTTCGACGGGTTGGACACCACGAGAACCGAGGTGTGGCCGAGCGTGGTGGAGGCGCCGGCGAGCCACGTGACGTTGGAGGGCGCCGCGCAGGCCTCGGTCGCGAGGCCCGTCAGGTCGCCGTCGTTCTGGTTGACGGTGCGCGTCATGGCGGCGGGCGAGCGCAGCCCGGCGAGGGATTGCACGCGCAGCCAGAGCGCGTCGTCGAAGCGGCGCCCGGCATCGACCAGGCCCTTGGTGCCGGAGAAGCCGTCACTCGCGGCCGTGGCCTCCTTGGCCGCCTCCGCCTCGCTGAGGCGCGCCTGCAGCGTGGCGAGCGTACGGTCCTCGGAGAGCAGCTCGGCGCCCGGGAGGCGCTGGGCCTGATCGCCGAGGGCCAGGGAGCGCACGGTGGAGGTGGCGGTCGCCGCGCCCGGGCCGTACGCCTCGTCGGAGGACTCGCTTCCGCCCACGCGGTGCAGGGTGGGCGCGCAGGCGAGCACGGTGTCGCCCGCCGGCATGGTGGCCGCGGGCACCTCGACCGGGGTGTTCTTGACTGGCCAGAGCTCGGAACCGACGGCCGCGGCCGCCGTCCCCACGACGAGCAGCGAGCCGCTCAACACGGCGAGGGCCGCGCGCGAACGACGCCGCCCCGCGCCCTCGGCGCGTGCTTGGGGCGTGCTCATGCGTCCTCCTGCCGGTGCGTCCCGCGGTACGCCTCGGGTTGGGCCGCCGGCTCTGCGGCGGGCTCGGATGGGGCTGCGGGCGCGGGCGCCTGCTCGACGGCGGGCTCGGCTGGCGCCTGCTCGACGGCGGGCGCCGGAGCCGCCTCGGTCTCGGCGGGGGCCGACTCAGCGCCCGTCTCTTCGGCGGGCGCCTGCTCCCCGGCAGCCGGCTCGGCCCCGGGCTCCGCTGCGGGCACCGCCGCTGACTCGCGCTCGGCGCGGTGGCGCTGGGCCACGGACGGGCGGTAGACGCGCTGGGCGCGGGCGTCTGCCCGCCACGAGCGCGGGACGGGAACCACGGAGAGCAGGCACAACGCGAGGCTCAGCGCGAGCGCGAGGAGCCACCACGGGCTCCACCACGTGGTGTAGCGCACCTCGAGGACGCCGCCGCCCTGCGGCAGCTCGAAGGCCTGCGCCCAGCCGTTGCTCGTGGCCTTGAGCTTCTGCCCGTTGAGGGTGGCCGTCCACCCGCTGTCAACGGATTCCGAGAGCACCAGTGTGCGCCCGGCCGCGCCGGAGGGCAGCTGGGCGCGCTCCACGGTGGAGCCGTTGCTTTCAACGAGGCGTTCGGTGCTGCCCTTGGCGTCGAGCACGCGGACGCGGGCGGTCGGCGAACCGGCCTGCGCCTGGACGTCGTCCTCGCCGGCGGCGGGGCGAACGCGCCAGATCCACGCGTCAGCATCGTCCGAACGACCAACGGCCGAGAGCCCGGGGACAGTGTCGAGCGTCTTGGCCACGACATCGGCGCCGGCTCCGTCGGAGGCCAGCACCACGTGGGACACGGCAAGCTTGCCAAGCTCGGCCCGGGTGTCGAGCTGCTCGCCGGACGCGAGGGTGGCGACGACCGAGCGCACGGCGGCGGCGCCTGCCGGCTCCGGCGCGAGCGAGGCGCTGCCCGGCAGCCACGCCGTCCCCTCGAGCTTGCCGGCCGCAGCGACCGCAGAGAGTTGCTCGAGCCGCAGCCCGTCACCGGAGACGAGGGAGGCGGTGAGCGAACCGTCCTTGTCGGCGCGCAACACGAGCGTGCGCTCGGCGTAGCGGCCGAGGCCGCGGTCGGCCGCCGTGGCCGGCAAGGCGCGCCCATCGCTCGGCTCCACGAGCTGGCGCGTGGGGAAGGCCTCTGCGCTCTGGCCGCTCACGCGGGGCAGCACCCACAGGGTGGCAGAGGCGAGCACCGAGAGCGTCAGGAGGGCGCTGAACACGCCGGCGACGACGCGCGCGGGGCGGACCATCGACGCGCCGGGAGCGCGCACGAGGCCCTCGCGCTGCACCGCGGCCGCGGCGAGCACGCCGAGCGCAAACACGGAGACGAAGCTTCCCGTGTACGGATGGATGAGCTCGGTGCCGCTGACCTGGGCGTCCAGCCGCGAGGCGGCCGAACCGAGCGCCAGGACCAGCAGGCCCACGAGCACGGCGACCCGGGCCACGCCCGTGCCGGCCCCCGGACGCACAAGCGCGAGGACGGCGAGCACGCCGAGCGGGGCGGCGATGACGGCCGCGGCAACGAGCGCGAGGGGCCACCCGGCGACGGAGCCGACGAACGGCAGGGAGCCGAAGGAGTCGAAGCCGAGCGGCCAGCCGAGCATCTGCTGCCACAGCGGGGCGGGATCGGCCTGCAGCGCGGCGCCCGGCTGCACGAGCAGCACACGCGGGTCGCGCACCGCCGCCACGATGAGCGGAAGGCAGGCAAGCAGCGCGGGTACCGGGATCCAGAACCAGCCGCGCGCGCGGCGGGAGATCACGGCCCCGAGGACGCACAGAAGCACGAGCGGCAGCAGGAGCAGCGGCTCCGCCGCCGCCAGCACGGCGCCCAGCGCGGCGGCGGAGCACGTGGCGACCCAGGAGGGCAT
>JALAHE010000002.1 GCA_022712075.1 Galactobacter sp. | reverse complement strand
GCGCGACGTCCTGCTCGCCGTGGCGGCCGGGCGCTGCACGGCCGCGAGCCTGGTGCGCAGCGGGACCCGCGCGAGCGTGGTGGCGGCTACGCCGCCCGCTCGTGTTCCGGCGAGCTGACCGGCGCCTCGACGGTGGGCAGCACCTCGGTGCGGGTGCTGAGGCGGCGCGAGCGCAGCAGGCGGTGCACGCGCCAGGCAGCGAAGACGGCAAGGAGCGAGAAACCGAGGTGCAGGCCAAGGAATGCCTCGGGCAGGCCGGCGCCGAGCAGCACGCCCGCCACGAGCGGACCGGCGGCCGAGAATGCCGTCTGGAGGGCGGCGATCGTGCCGAGGGTTTGCCCCTCCATGCCGCGGGGTGCGAGCGACGCCGTCAGCGGGTTCAGGACGGGTGCGTAGATCGTCTCGCCCACGGCAAAGACGCCGAAGCTCACCACGAAGAGGGCGGAGGCGATGCCGGGGGCCAGCTCGGCGGAGGCCAGGATGAGCCAGGCGGCGACCCAAATGGTGCCCACGCCCATGAGGAGAACGGGCGCCGGGCGCTTGGCCGTGAGCTTGAGCATGATGACCTGCAGCGCCACGATCACGATGCAGTTCACGGCCGCCGCGATGCCGATGGTGGAGGCCTCGGTGTCGAGGATGGTGAGCGCGTACGCCGGGAGTCCCGATTCGAACTGGGCGTAGAAGCCGAGCGCCAGCGCGATGGTGACGACGGCGATCCAGCGCATGGCCGGCTCGGCAAAGATGAGGCGCAGGGCGCCCCCGCGCCGGGTCCCGCCGTTCGCTTCGGTGCCCGACGCCGCTGCGTCGCCTCCCGCGCCCACGCCGGCTCGGTCGCCGCGTGCGGCCAGCGCGATGAGGGCTGACGAGACGGTGAAGCCGGCGGCGGCGGTGAGGAAGCCGAGGTCGAGGCCGTCCTCGCGATCGAGATCGACCAAGAGCCCGGCCACAAACGAACCGATGGCCATGCCAAGCGCCTCGCCCGTGAACTTGTACGCGAAGACCTTGCGCCGCTCCTCGCCGCTTGACCAGCGCAGGGCCAGGACCTGCTTGGCCGGGGCTGCCGCCGAGAGGCCGAGGCCGAAACCGAGCATGCCAAGCAGGAACAGCCAGGGGTCATCGACGAAGACGAGCGCGCCGACCGAGAGCGCCGCAAAGAGCTGGGGGATCACCACCACCAGCACTGGGTGGAAGCGGTCGGCGAGCCGGCCCGCGAGCGGTGCGGCGACGAGCGCGCCGATGGAGAACACCGAGGACGCCGCCGCGGCGACGAGCGGCCCCCATCCCCGTGTCTCGGCGGCATAGGCGTACTGATAGGGCAGCACGGCGCCCCATCCGAGAGAGCCGATGGCCGAGGCGAGGATGAGCAGGCGGGCGCGCACGGGCAACCTTTCCGGTCGGCGGCCGGGTGGTCTCCGGCCGAGAGTTTCGTTATCGAATATTTCGACATCGAAAGTCTACCGTCAAGGGGTCCGTGCAAGAATCCGGATATGAGCAAGCGAACACTGACTCCAAGCGAGCAGCATCGCCAGGCCGTGGCGGCCTACGTTGCGGCGGGGGCGGACGAGCCGGTGCAGCGCGTCATTACGGCGTTGCAGGGGGTCAACCGCAGCCTTGAGCGCTGGTACACCCATCAACTCAAGGAGCTCGACCTGAGCCAGGGGGAGTGGGGCATCCTCTCGTCCACCGCGCGGGCCGGTGAGCCGCTGACGCCGGGGCACCTGGCCCAGCTGGGCCACGTGGCGCCCTCTTCCATGACGCATCGCCTCGACAAGCTCGAGGAGCGCGGCCTGGTGCAGCGCTCGGTGGACGAGAACAACCGCACCCGCGTGCTCGTCCACCTCACGGAGGACGGGCGCGAGCTCTTCGGGCGCGCCATCCGCGAATCTGACGTGATCGAGACGCAGGTCCTCAAGGACCTCGATGCCGACGAACGGCTCGAGCTCGCTCGCCTGCTCGAGGTGGTTATTGCCCGCCTCGACGAGGAGAGCTGATCCCGCGGCACGCCGCCCAGACCAACAGCCCCTGGCCCAGCCCATACGTGAGCATGACGAGGGGCGAGGTCCAGTACGGCATGTCGGGCAGGAAGAGCCGAAAGGCGAGGATCGAATCCGAGGCGAGGAAGGCAACCCCGCCCCACCACGCAGGCGACGGACCGCGCCAGGAGGCGGCGCAGGTGCAAGCAAGCACCACGCCGTAGACGGCCACCGCCGGGGCCAGGCCACCGGCGTGAGGGGCCACCAGGAGCACCATGCCGAGCCACCAGGCAGGCAACCCCGCGACGGCCAGGCCGAGGCCGCGCACGGTCAGGCGTCGCCAGAACAGGACGATGTAGGCCACGTGCGCCAGGCCAAAGAAGCCAAGCATCGCCGGGAGCGTGGGCAGGAAGGGCGTCAACGTCGCGGCGCCGTCGCCGAGCCACGACAGGGCGATGGCAGCCAGGAGCCATGCGAGGCTCGTGCGTCCGGCGCGCCCGAGCCGACGACGCAGCGTGAGCCACGCCGCCAGGGCGAGTAAGGGCATGAGGACGAGCTTGCTCGGCTCGGCCACCGCCTCATTGCGCAGGGCGAGGGCCAGCACATGCGCCAGGACGGCAGCAGCGTAGAGGAACCACGCTGCCGAGTCGAACGGGGTGAGCACGGCGAGGCGGGGTCCGGTGCGGAGGGGAGTCGGGGGCATGGGAAGTATCTTGACCGGTGCCGGGCCCGGAGGCCACCTCGAGGGGAGCAGGCCGGGCGGCGCTATCGCCGCACGGGGCGAGGTCGTAGGCTGATCGCACCCGCGCGTCGCCCACGGCGCGGCGGGCACGCGAGCCAGCAGAAGCGAGGACAAGCATGCTTGATGAGCCGGCACTCGATCGGGCGCTCGGCGTGGTGTGGGCGTCCGCCGTGGGGGACGCCCTGGGGGCGCCCTACGAGTTTCAGCCCTCGCTGCCCGACTCCACGCCGGTTGAGCTGAAGTCTGGGGGCCCGTGGGAGCGAGGCGAATGGACGGACGACACCTCGATGTCGGTCCCGATCCTGCGCGAGCTCGCCGCCGGGCACTCGCTCGAGGACCCTGCCGCGCTCGGACGCATTGTGGGCGAGTGGCAGGACTGGAGCCTGGGGGCCAAGGACGTCGGCATCCAGACCCGCGCCGTGCTCGCCCTCGTCCGCACCCCCACCGAGGCCGTGGCGCGGGCCAGCGCCTATCGGGTCCACCTCGAGAACGGGAACCGCAGCGCGGGCAACGGCTCGCTCATGCGCACCGGTCCCGTGGCCCTCGGCTACCTGGGGCTCGGGGTGGAGGACACCGTGGCCAAGGCCGCAGCCCGCGTGAGCGAGCTGACCCACTTTGAACAGGACGCCGCGCAGGCCTGCGTGTTGTGGTCGCTCGCGATCCGCCACGCCGTCCTCACCGGCCGGCTCGACGTGCGCGGCCAGCTGCTGCACCTGGGCCATGAGGCGGCAGAGCGCTGGGGCGCGCTCCTGGACGAGGCCGAATCCAAGCAGCCCCGCGACTTCCCGAACAACGGCTGGGTGGTCCACGCCCTGCAGGCCGCCTACTCGGCCCTGGTGCACGGAGGAGGACTCCTCGACACCCTCGAGCGCGCCGTCCGTTGCGGTCACGACACCGACACCGTTGCCGCCATCGCCGGCTCGCTCGCCGGCGCCGTCTACGGTGCGGCCCAGCTGCCCCCGGAGTACGTCGCCGCCCTGCACGGCTGGCCTGGGCTCGATGCCGGCGGATTGCAGGACCTCGTCCTGGCCACCGTCAACGGTGAGCACGTGCGCGGCGCGGGCGGCTAATATCGTGATGCGTCGGTGACCACCGGCGTGACAGTGACGGGAGAACCCATGCCAGTGCGGTGCAACTTCTGCGGTGCGGAACTGAAGCCTCATTCTCGCTTCTGCCTCAACTGCGGGCAGCTGGTGGACCCCTCGGTCCTCGCCGCCGCGCAGCCGCAGGCTCCGGTCGCCTCTCCGGCGGCCGCCGCAGCCAGCACCCTGCCGCCCGAGCCGCAGCTCGGTGCCGACTACCCGGCGCCGCTGCACGGCTACAGCGTGCTGCTCACGTTCGCCGACGGCAGCGCCGTCATCGTGGACGACGACGCGGTGCTTGGCCGCAAGCCCCAGGAGACCGCTGACGCGGAGGGGCTGATCGGCGTGCCGCTCGTGGACCCGCTGAAGTCGTCCTCGCGCGTGCACCTGCGCCTGTTCCTGACGCCGCAGGGCGTCAACGTCGTCGACGCCGGATCGGGCAACGGCACGAGTGTCGAGCACGCTGGCGCCCGCTACGACACCAAGCCGCACGAGCCGTTTTGGATCGAGCCGGGCGACCGGCTCTGGCTCGGCGAGGTGCCGATCGACGTGTCGCTGGCGTAAGCCTGGGACGCCCGGTTCCGCCAAGTGACGCCGAGCCTGTCATGATGGAGCGGCGGATCATCGGGGGAGTCCGCGCACAAAGACGAGGGGGAAGCGGTGCTGACGCGATTCGAGGCGTCCTGGAGCGACGCCGTCACGGTCGAGGTGGAACCGACGACCGGCGGTGAGTCGACCCTGTCGACGCGCGCTGGCGGCGTCGTGGTGCGCCTCGCGCCCGGTGCCGCGCTGGCCGTCACGCTTCCGGATGGGAGCTCCGCTCTGGCCCCGAGCGACGGCCGGCCCGTGCGCTTCGAGGCCGCCGTGGGGCTCACCGTGCTCGGCCCGGAGCCGCAGGCCAAGGCCGCCCCGGCGGTGCTGGCGCTGACGCCCGATCCGGATGATGCAGTCGACGGCACCATCCTCGTGAGCGATCTCCGAGCCGCGCTGGACGAGTACACCGACGACACCTTGGTGGGGCTCGACGTGCTTTCGGCCGCGCTCGACCGCGGCCACGAGACCCAGCCTGCCGCGCCGCCCGGAGCCCCTCGGGGGGCCGCGGGCGGCACCGAGGCGGAGTACGACGACGCGACGGTCGCGGTGGGCAGGCAGCGCGGGCGCCGCGCGGCAGCAGCCCCTGACGAGGCACCCGCTGCCGAGGCGGCGAACGGCCAGCCTGCCGCTCCGTTGGCCGCTCAGTCGGTGCGTCCCCTCTCCTTCACCCGCCCCCTCGTCTCCGGGGCCACCTTGGGCGCCGTGCCGCCGTCGGCGGACCCCGCCGTCGCCTCGTCCGCCCTGCCGGTGGCGGCGCCCGCCGCCCCGATCTCCGCCGAGCCCACCGCCGAGGCCGAGGACGCAGACGCCACCACCGTGGCGCCCCGAGCCTTGCGTGGCCCGAGCCCCACGGCGACCCGGGGCCCGGCGCTCCCCGCTCCCGCCGCGGCGCCGAAACCGCCGACGGTGCCGACCCTCGAGCTCTCGACCCCGCCCGCGCCCG
>JALAHE010000247.1 GCA_022712075.1 Galactobacter sp. | reverse complement strand
GTCCAGGCCGTGTACCGCGCCATCGGCTACTTCGGCACCGAGATCCCCGAGGTGGGCTTCGACGCCAAGCGCGGCGTCATCCCCAACACGGGCGGCCGCGTGCTGGACGCTGCCGGCGAGGTCATCCCGGGCCTCTACACCACCGGCTGGATCAAGCGCGGCCCGGTGGGCCTGATCGGCCACACCAAGGGCGACGCTCTCGAGACGATCGGTCACCTTCTGGAGGACCACGCCGAGCTCAAGCCCGCCGCGCACCCCAACGAGGACGCGCTCATCGAGCTGCTCAACGAGCGCGGCATCGAGTTCACCACATGGGAGGGCTGGCTTGCCCTCGACGAGCACGAGAAGGGCCTCGGCGCCGCCGCCTCGGAGTCCGGCCCCGTGCAGCGCGAGCGCGTCAAGGTCGTCCCGCGCGAGGACATGGTCAAGGTGGCCCGCTCGGCCGAGCTGCCGGTCGCCTAAGCCCTCACGCCCCAACGGGCCCGACGCCGCGTGGTCACCACGCGTCGTCGGGCCCGTTTCGCTTGTCCCCTAGACTCACGTAAATGCCCCGCCTGCTCGCAGACATCACCCCGCTGAAGGTCTCTCCCGCGTACCGGCGGCTCTTCATCGGCAACTCGCTGTCTGTCATCGGCACGCAGGTCACCCTCATGGCCGTCTCGCTCGAGGTCTTTGATCTCACGCGCTCCTCGGCGGCGGTGGGGGCGCTCGGGCTCGTGGCGCTCGTGCCGCTCATCATCACGGGCCTCTACGGCGGGGCCATCGCCGACGCCTTCGACCGGCGCAAGGTGGCCCTCGCGTCGACGCTCGTGCTGTGGGCCACGAGCATCCTCATCTGCGCCCATGCCTGGGCAGGCATGCATCAGGTGTGGGTGCTGTACGTGCTCACGGCCATCCACTCCGGGGCCTCCGGCATCAACATGCCAACGCGCGGGGCGATCATCCCGGCGCTCGTGGGGGAGAAGCTGCTCCCGGCGGCCAACGCCCTCAACATGACGCTGGGCTCCGTGGCCATGATGGTCGCGCCCGTGCTCGGCGGCGCGCTCGTCGCCTCCGTGGGCTACGCCTGGACCTACTCGCTCGACGTCCTGACGTTTGCCGCCTCCGTGTACTCCGTGTGGCGCCTGCCGGCCATGCCGCCGCAGGAGCGCAAGGGCGTCCCGGGGATCAAGGCCGTCGTCGACGGCTTCCGCTTCCTCGGCACCCGCCCCAACGTCCGCATGACCTTCCTCATCGACCTGTGCGCCATGATCCTGGCCGCGCCCCGCGCCCTCATGCCGGCCGTGGGTGCGCTGGCGATCGGCGGTGGCACCACTACGGTGGGCATCCTCATGGCGGGCGTGGCCATCGGCTCGTTCCTTGGCGGTTTCTTCTCCGGCCCGCTCGGCTCGGTGGTGCGCCAGGGGCGGGCCGTCTACCTCTCGGTGACGGGCTGGGGCATCAGCATCCTGGCGCTCGGCGCGGTGGTGCTCTTCTCGCGTCCAGGCGCGGACGGCGCTGCCAACGTCCCCTTCCTCGTCCTCGCCGTGGTGTGCATGGCGGCGGCCGGCCTCGTTGACACGATCTCTGCGGTCTTCCGCACCACGATCCTGCAATCGGCCACGCCGGATCACCTGCGCGGTCGCCTGCAGGGAGTCTTCACCGTGGTCGTGGCCGGAGGGCCACGCTTCGGCGACGCCCTGGCCGGCGTCGTCGCCGTGGCCTGGGCGGGCGTCTTCGGCGCCGGCTTTGCCGCCCACGCCGGCGGCGAGGCCATGACCCTCCTGGTCGGCGGGGCGCTCTGCGTGATCGGGGCCGCCGCCCTCATGAAGTGGCAGCCCGGGTTCCTGCGCTACGACGCGCGACACCCCGAGCCGTAGCCTCGCGCGCCCCGCGCGGCGCCCCGCGTTCCCGAGCCCGGCACGGGCCGGCCGCGCCAGCCAAACGTCACCACACGCCGTCGTGCCGTCCGCGAAAAGCCGCCCGCCGGAACCTCGGCGCGGCTAGGCTCGTTTGACGAGGTGAGCCCCGAACCCCGGCGGGGCGCCCACAACCCACGGGAAGCAACGTGCACACACACTTCAACGGAGCCAAGACCGCCGCGCTGCTCGGCGGCATGTTCGCCCTCCTGCTGGCGATCGGTGGCCTCATCTCGGCCGGCACCCGCAGCTCCGCCCCGCTCTGGATCTTCGCGCTGATCGGCGTCGGCACCACGGCCTATGGCTACTGGAACTCCGACAAGATCGCGATCCGTTCCATGCAGGCCTACGAGGTCACGCCGGAGCAGCAGCCGGCCATGTACGCGATCGTGAGCGAGCTCTCGCAGCGCGCGGGCCAGCCCATGCCGCGCCTCTACGTGAGCCCCACCTCGAGCCCCAACGCCTTCGCGACGGGACGCAACCCGCAGCACGCGGCCGTGTGCTGCACCGAGGGCATCCTGCAGCTGCTCAACGAGCGCGAGCTGCGCGGCGTGCTCGGCCACGAGCTCATGCACGTCTACAACCGCGACATCCTCACCTCCTCGGTGGCGGCCGCGCTGGCCGGCGTCATCACGTCGATCGCGCAGATGCTCATGTTCTTCGGCGGTGGCACGGACGAGAACGGGCGCCGCAACGTGAACCCGCTCGCGCTCATCGCCATCTCGATCCTTGCGCCGCTTGCGGCCTCGGTGATCCAGATGGCCGTGTCCCGCACGCGCGAGTACGACGCGGACCAGGACGGCGCGGCCCTCACGGGGGATCCGGCCGCCCTGGCCTCGGCGCTGAACAAGATCTCCGGCGGCATCCAGGCGGATCCGCTGCCCAAGGACCAGCGCCTCGAGAACACCGCTCACATGATGATCGAGAATCCCTTCCGCAACATCGGCAAGCTCTTCAGCACCCACCCGCCCATGGAGGAGCGCATCCAGCGCCTGCGCGGCCAGGCGGACAAGATGGGAGCCCCCTGGGGCTGAGTGGTCTTGCTCACGTTGGGCCCCGGGGCGGCCTGGCGTGAGGTGAATCCAGAGAGCGTTCTCAGCGGCGCCGTCCGGCTCAGACGCGCGCCGGACGGCGCCGCTTGCGTGCGCCCGGGCGGAGGCGACGGAGATGTCTTTGTGCTGGCTGGGGGAATTCGATGCGGTCAAACCTTCGCTACGGGCGTACGCTTTACCTCGCGCCAATAGCGCAAATAACGTATGTCTTAATTAGGTAGGTCTACCTTGGTAGGCCAACCGCCGTCTGCAAGGGTAGGTCCGGTCGGTGCTGGGAAACTACATCATTGGTCTGCGCGAGGGGCTCGAAGCCGCCCTCGTGGTGGTCGTTCTCATGGCGTACCTCGGCAAGACCGGCCGCGCCCACCTGAAGCCCCGCGTCTGGACCGGCATCGGTCTCGCGATCCTCGTCTCCATTGGCTTCGGCGCCCTGCTGACGTTCGGCCCCCGCGGCCTGACCTTCCAGGCGCAGGAGGCCATCGGCGGCGGGCTCTCGCTCATCGCGGTGGGCTTCGTGACCTGGATGATCTTCTGGATGGGCAAGGCCTCCCACAACATCTCCGCCGAACTCAAGTCCAAGGTGGATTCGGCGGCGGGCCGCTCGTCCGGCGCCGGTTGGGCGCTCGTCATCCTTGGCGCCGTGTCGGTGGGCCGCGAGGGCCTGGAGACCGCGCTCTTCGTGTGGGCCAACGCCAATGTGGGCGGGGGCGGAACGGGCGTCGCCACGCTCGGTGCCGTGCTCGGCATCCTGACCGCCGTGGTCCTTGGCGTGCTCCTGAATCGCGGCGCCGTGAAGCTCAACCTCTCCTCCTTCTTCACGTGGACCACGTACTTCCTGGTCTTTGTGGCGGCCGGCGTCTTTGCCTACGCGATCACCGATCTCCAGGAGGCGAGCTTCCTGCCGGGCATCCATGACTACGCGTTCGACGTCTCAGCGTGGGCGCTCACCGTGGACCCCAACGGCATCGGCATCGCGATCGTCAAGGCGATCTTCCAGCTCACCCCCGCCATGTCGAAGCTCGCCTTCGGCGCGTGGCTGCTCTACCTCGCCGTCATGCTGCCGATCTGCATCTGGCGTCACCGCCAGATCATCGCCGGCCGCAAGGAGCGCGCCGCGGCCAAGGCCGCCGCGCAGGCGTCCACCGAGGCCACCCCGGCAGCGTCCGTCGCGGCCTGAACCCCTTCCCCTTTCTCGCACCCGCGGGCCACTGGCCCGCGCCCACCGATAGGAATTTCAGCGTGAAGAAGCAGCACCTCCTCGCCCCGCTCGGCGTCCTTTCCGTCGCGGCGCTCCTGCTCACCGGTTGCACCGACAACACCAAGACCGCCTCCGCCTCGGGCGACGGCGTCATCACGGTCACCGAGAGCGACACCGAGTGCGCCGTGGGTACCTCCACGGCCCCGGCTGGCCAGCTGACCTTCAAGATCACGAACAACGGCCAGAAGTCCAACGAGTTCGAGGTGCTCGCGGCCGACGGCCTGCGCATCCTGGGCGAGCTGGAGAACATCGGCTCGGGCACCACCCGCGAGCTCACCGTGCGCGTCGACGAGCCGGGCGAGTACCTCGTGGCGTGCGTCCCCGGCCAGGTCGGCGCCGGCCTGCGCCAGGGCTTCACCGTCACCGAGGCCACCACCAAGGAGACGGTTGCCGCCGACCGTGCCGCTCTGCAGAAGACCGCAGTTGAGCAGTACACGGCCTACGTGCGGGGCCAGGTGCAGCAGCTGCTGCCCGCCACCGAGGAGTTCGCCAAGGCCTTCGCCGAGGGCGATGTGGAGAAGGCCAAGGCCCTCTACCCGACGGCCCGCGCCTACTACGAGCGCGTGGAGCCCGTCGCCGAGTCCTTCGGCGATCTGGACCCCGAGCTCGACTTCCGCAAGGCGGACCTCGAGGCCGGGCAGGCCTTCACCGGCTGGCACCGCGCCGAGGAGGACCTGTGGGGCTCCGAGGGCTACACCAAGCTGGACGCCGCCGGCCGCCAGAAGGTCGCGGACTTCCTCGTGAAGAAGACCAAGGAGCTCTACGAGTCCGTGCGCGCCGATGACTTCAAGCTCACCATCGAGGCCATTGGCCAGGGTGCCGTGGGTCTCATGGACGAGGTGGCCACCGGTAAGATCACGGGCGAAGAGGAGCTGTACTCGCACACGGACCTCTGGGACTTCCAGGCCAACCTGGAAGGCGCCAAGGTGGCCTTCGAGACCCTGCAGCCGTTGCTGAAGGATTCCGGCGACGAGCAGCTCGCCTCCACGCTGACGGAGCGCTTTGCCGCGGTCCAGAAGCTCCTCGACGCCCAGAAGTCGGGCGACGGCTTCAAGCTCTACACCGAGCTGAGCAAGGACGAGATCAAGGGCCTCGCTGACTCGGTCAACGCCCTGGCCGAGCCGCTCTCGCAGCTGACCAAGGCCGCGGCCAAGGTCAAGTAGCACCTCAAGCAAGGACAGGCAGTGAACGAACGGGAAGGCGGCCAGGACGGTCGCATGCACGACGACGCGGCGCACCTTCCCGGGGCGGCGGACGACGGTGCGGTGCCCCAGGAGGGCGCCGCGCCGTCGGCGCGTGCCGAGGAAGGAGCGCGCTCTTCGCGCGTCTCGCGCCGGGGCCTGCTCGGCACCCTGGGCGGCGGTGCCGTGGGCGCCGTGCTCGGCGGCGTCGCCGTGGGCCTGAGCCGCGGTTCAGCGGCGGGTGCCCAACCGGCCGCGAGCACCGCTCCGGCCACGGGGATCGTCGAGTTCATGGGCGAGCACCAGGCCGGCATCGTGACCCCTGCCCAGGACCGCATGCACGTGGCGGCCTTCGACGTCACGACCGAGAGCCTTGACGAGCTGATCGAGCTCATGAAGGACTTCTCGAGCGCGATCGGCTACATGACGCGCGGGCTGCCCATCGGTGGTTCCGCGGGCGCGGGCGGCGACGATCTGCTCGCCCCTCCCGAGGACACGGGCGAGGCCGTGGGGCTCACGGCTGGCAACCTCACCGTCACCGTCGGCTTCGGCCGCAGCCTGTTCGTGGACGCCGACGGCAATGACCGTTTTGGGCTGAAGGCCAAGCTGCCCGAGGGGCTCATCGAGCTGCCGCACTTCCCGGGCGATGCGCTCGAGGAGGCGCGCTCCGGGGGAGACCTCGTGGTGCAGGCGTGCGCCGACGATCCCCAGGTCGCCGTCCACGCCATCCGCAACCTCTCGCGCATCGGCTTCGGCCGCGCGAGCGTGCGTTGGTCCCAGATCGGCTTCGGGCGCACGGCCTCCACGTCGAAGTCGCAGGCCACGCCACGCAATCTCTTCGGCTTCAAGGACGGCACGGCCAATGTGAAGGCCGAGGACACCCAGGTCGTGGACGAGCACGTGTGGATCTCCGGCCTGGAGGGCGAGAGCGCCTGGGCCAACGGTGGCAGCTTCATGGTGGCCCGGCGCATCCGCATGACGATCGAGACGTGGGACCGCCAGAACCTGGGCGAGCAGCAGCTCGTCGTGGGGCGCACCAAGGCCTCCGGCGCCCCGCTCTCCGGCGGCGAGGAGTTCACCGAGCCCGATTTCGCGAAGAAGGGTGCGGACGGGCTCCTCATCGATACCAACTCGCACGTGGCGCTCTCGCACCCCACGCGCCACGGCGGGGCCCAGATGCTGCGCCGCGGCTACAACTACACCGACGGCAGCGACGGCCTGGGCCGCCTCGATGCCGGGCTGTTCTTCATCGCCTTCGTCGTTGACCCGCGCACGCACTATGTGCCGATCCAAAACCTCATCTCCAAGCAGGACCTCATGCAGGAGTACGTCCGGCACACCGGCTCCGGGCTCTTCGTGATCCCGCCGGGGATCAACGAGGCTGGCGGCTACCTGGGGAAGCGGCTCCTCGAGTCCTAGGCTCCGCGACGGACCCGACCAACCCATCGAGCCCCCAACCGACCGCCCTGGCGTTCGGTTGGGGGCTCGACGGGTTATCACTCGTGCCTTCAGGAGGCACGTTCTAGGCTAGTCGGGCCGCCTGTGCTGGGGCTGTGCGGAAACGCGTCGAAGGGCAGCGGGACGCTAGGCTATGGCGCATCGCCCGCGTGCCCGGGCGCGAAGGACCACAGGGGGAACCATGTCACGCACCACCGTCCGCCGATTCGTCGCGGCCTGCGCGCTGGGGAGCGCGGCGGCCATGACGCTCGGCGCCTGCAGCTCGTCGCCTGGCGAACCTGCCTCCGCCGCCAGCGAGCCGGCGGCCAGCTCGTCCGCCGCCGCCAGCTCGGCCGCCCCGAGCAGCTCCGCCCCTGCCGCCGCCGCGAGCTCGCAGGACTCCGCGGTCTCGATGGCGACCTCCTCGGTGTCGGCGCCGGCGGTGACGGCCTCCGGCACGCCCGTGGGCAAGCCGGCCACCTGGAACGAGTTCGAGGCGGCGCTCGGCGCGTCGCTCGGCGTGACGTGCGCCGATGTGCAGATCGGCGAGGCCGGGACCCAGCTGGACGACACCACGACCGCCAAGGGGCGGGTCTACATGGCGCGGTGCATCGGGGGCGAGTACAAGGAGAAGACGATCGGCGCCGTGTTCTTCGAGAACTCGATGGACGTCAAGGACGGCCTGGACTCCATGGTGCGGGCGAGTGTCGGCAAGACCTCGTGGGTCGTGGCGGATGCGAAGTGGGCGGTGCTCGTGAACAAGTCGAAGGACGAGAAGGGCACCCTGGCCAAGCAGGTGCAGGCGATCGTCGGCGGGGCGTTCATCGTTTCGCCCTGAGCTCTGAGCCCTGAGCCCTGAGCCAGCGCACCCGCGCGACAACGAACGGGGCCCCGTCCTCCCTCAGCAGCTGAAGGAGGACGGGGCCCCGTCGCGTTGGCCGGGCGCCGGGCCCTGACTCGCGATCTAGCGCAGGTTCACGAACTGCAGATCGGCGTCCTCGAAGCCGCGCAGCAGCTGCATGGTCTCCTGCAGGTCGTCGCGCGACTTGGAGGAGACGCGCAGCTCGTCGCCCTGGATGACGGCCTTGACCGACTTGGGGCCCTCCTCGCGGATGAGCTTGGTGATCTTCTTGGCCACGTCCTGGGCGATGCCCTCCTTGATGGAGGCCTCGATGCGGTACTCCTTGCCGGAGGCGAAGGGCTCGCCGGCGTCGAGGGACTTCAGCGAGATGCCGCGCTTGACCAGCTTGGACTCGAAGACGTCGAGGACGGCCTTGGCGCGCTCCTCGGCGTTGGCCTTGATCAGGATGTTCTCGCCGGAGAAGTCGATCTCGGCGCCGACACCCTTGAAGTCGTAGCGCTGGGCGATCTCCTTCTGCGCCTGGTTCAGGGCGTTTGAAACCTCCTGCTTGTCGACCTTGCTCACCACGTCGAACGTCGAATCGCTCGCCATGACACACTCCTTCTTGCCTTGGGGGATGACGCCGGAAACGGATCCGGCTTGTCTTAGTGACCAGGGTATCGGGCCAAGCGCCGGAGCGTGGGATCACCCCGATTTCGCACTGACGCCGCCCTGCCTGTATAGTGGTGTGTCGTCGCCGGAACACGTTTCCGGAGGCCATCTGCGGCAGATTACCCGAGCGGCCAAAGGGGGCTGACTGTAAATCAGCTGGTTCTGCCTACGGGGGTTCGAATCCCTCATCTGCCACGCAGAAAGAACTTCGCCGGAGTCCTGAATCGGACTCCGGCGAAGTCGTTTTTGTCCGGTGCCGAGTTTTCTTGGCGCCGGCGGAGCGCCGCCCGTACCTTGACAGTTGCCTGTCGAGCCGGGCAGGCTGTTCCCCACGCCCCGCAGCGGGGCGAGCATTCATCGATCAAGGACACCACTGTGCAGCGCACTTGCTTTGAAAAGAATCCGGGCTTCAAGCCGGGTTCCTTCGGGCTGTCCGCCGCCGTCCGCGAGCTCGCAGAAACCCTGGATTTCCAGGATCCGCAGCATCGATCGATGGGTCACCAGAGCTGAGTCTTGGCGCCGCATGGCGCCGATCTTCGGCCCCGGAACCCTTCAAGGTCCGGGGCTTCTTCCTTTCCTCACCGCCGCCAAGCAGCGCGGCCCAGAGGATGCGCGAGGGAGGACCGTCTCGGATCCCACCTCACCCCACCGAGCAACGCCGTCCGGCCGGCGACGTTGTATAGCGGGGCGCACACCAAGGAAAGAAAAATGGAAAGGATCAACCGCCGGCTCATGAATTGGGCTTCCATCCTGGATGAGAAGACCAAGGAGCAGGCGATAGCGACCTCGTCGCTGCCGTTCATCTACCCGCATCTGGCCCTCATGCCCGACGCCCACCTGGGCAAGGGCGCCACGGTCGGTTCGGTCATTCCTACGCTGGGAACCATCATCCCGGCGGCCGTCGGAGTGGACATCGGCTGCGGCATGATCGCCGTGAAGACGCAGTTCTCCGCGGGCGAGCTGCCCGCGGATCGGCGCAGCGTGCGCGAGGCCATCGAGCGGGCCATCCCCCTCTCGGCCGGCGCCTACAACAAGAAGATCGTGGCCACGGCGGTTCCCCGCATCGAGGAGCTGACGCAGCGGGCCGAGCGGGCTGGATTCGATCCGGCCTCGTATGCCGGGAACTGGACGCACCAGCTCGGCACGCTCGGCTCCGGCAACCACTTCATCGAGGTCTCCCTCGACGAGGAGGATGCTGTGTGGCTCTTCCTGCACTCCGGCTCGCGCGGCGTGGGCAACAAGATCGCCCAGCACCACATCAAGGTGGCGGCAGCACTGGCCAAGCGCTGGTGGATCGAGCTCCCGGACCCGGATCTCGCCTACCTCGTCGAGGGAACCGACGAGTTCAACGCCTACATCCGGGAGCTGCGCTGGGCCCAGCACTTCGCGCTGCTGAATCGCGAGGAAATGATGGACCGCGTCATCCAACAGGTGGGGGAGTGGGTCGGTACGCCCGTGCGTGAGCTCGAGCGGATCAACTGCCACCACAACTTCACCGAGTCGGAGAAGCACTTCGGCAAGCGGGTCTGGGTCTCCAGGAAGGGCGCCATCAAGGCGGCCCCGGGCGACGACGGCCTCATCCCGGGTTCCATGGGCACCGCGTCCTACGTGGTGCGCGGCCTCGGCAACCCGGTGTCGCTGCACTCCTCGCCGCACGGCGCTGGGCGCGAGTACTCGCGTTCGGCCGCGCGGCGAACCTTCAGCCTCGAGCAGCTACGCGAGGCGATGGTCGGCATCGAATACCGCGACACCGATGCCTTCATCGACGAGATCCCGGCCGCGTACAAGCCGATCGACCAGGTCATGGCTGACGCCGCGGACCTCGTCGAGATCCGGCACACGCTGCGCCAGATCGTCAACGTGAAGGGCGACTGAGCCTCAGCGGGAGGGGACGCCCCCGCCCGCCGGGGCTCGGCGCTCCTTGCGCCGCGTCACGACCAACCATACGGTTGGTCGTGACGCGGATCACCCCTCGGAAGGACCCCTCGATGATCAACGGCCACGTCTCCCATTGGTGGGAGCAGATCGGCGCGCCAACGCCCCGCGAGCCGCTGGGCGGCGACACCCAGGTGGACGTCGCCATCGTCGGGGCCGGCTACACGGGGCTGTGGACCGCGTATTACCTGAAGCGCGAGCAGCCGGATCTGCGCATCGCGATCATCGAGCAGCGCCACGCCGGCTACGGCGCCTCCGGCCGCAACGGGGGCTGGCTCACCAACTCCATCACGGGCGGGCGGGAGCAGTACCTCGCCACCCACGGCAGGGATGCCGCGGAGCGTTTCCAGGCCGCCATGAACGCCACGGTGGACGAGGTGATCGCCGTGGCGGCGGCGGAGGGCATCGACGCGGACCTGAAGAAGGGCGGCGAGTTCAACGTCGCCTACACGCCGGCCCAGGCGAAGCGCCTGCGCTCCTTCGTCGAGGAGGAGGCCGGCTGGCGCCACGCCGATGTTCAACTGCTCGAAGCGGCGGAGGCAACTGACCAGATCAACGTGGAGGGCACGCTCGCCGCCGCCTGGCATCCCCACGCCGCGAGGATCCAGCCGGCCAAGCTCGTGTCAGGGCTGGCAGCCGCCGTGGAACGCCGCGGCGTGCGGATCTACGAGGGGACGCGGGCGCTCGCCCTCGAGCCCGGCCGCGTCGTGACCGACCGCGGCACCGTGAGCGCCGAGTTCGTCGTTCGCGCCACGGAGGGCTTCACCGCCAACCTGAAGGGCCTGCACCGCGCGTGGCTGCCCATGAACTCCTCGCTCATCAGCACCGAGCCGCTGCCGGCGAGCGTGTGGGAGGAGATCGGCTGGGACCGCGGCCAGGTGCTCGGCGACTTCGCCCACGTCTACATGTACGCCCAGCGCACGGCGGATGACCGCATCGCGATCGGCGGGCGCGGCGTGCCGTACAAGTACGGCTCCCGCACCGACCTGGACGGGCAGACGCCCCAGCGCACGGTCGACACCCTGACCGAGATCCTCCACCGCTTCTTCCCGTCCACGCGCGGCGCAGCGATCGACCACGCGTGGTCCGGCGTCCTCGGCGTCCCCCGCGACTGGGCCGCCACGGTGGGCCTGGATCGCGGCACGGGGATGGCGTGGGCCGGCGGCTACGTCGGCACGGGCGTGACCACCACGAACCTCGCAGGGCGCACGCTTACGGATCTTGTCCTGGGGCGCGACACCGAGCTCACCACCCTGCCGTGGGTGAACCACCGCGTGCGCAAGTGGGAGATCGAGCCGCTGCGCTGGATCGCCACGCACGGCCTCTATGCGGCCTACGGCCACGCCGACCGTGCCGAGGCGGCGGGTGCCACGAAGACCTCGCGGATCGCGGCGCTCGCCAACAAGGTTGCCGGGCGCTCCTGATCCGGCCCGCACCCAAGGAACGACGACGCCGCGGTGGCGCCCTAGCGTGGGGCGCCGCCGCGGCGTCGTCGTTCAGTGCTCCGGGTCAGCGGTTCTGTTCGATGACCTCGTACTGGTGCGGGGCGATGACGGCGCCCGAGATGCGCAGATCGAGGGTGAGGAAGGGGCGCGCGGCCGGGTCCTGATCGCGCCACGCGGCCAGCTCCGAGAGGTCCTCGAGGCGGTTGATGACCACGCCGCGCCCGCCGAAGGACTCGGTCAGGGCGGCGAAGTCCACCTGCTCGATCAGCATGGGGGAGCGCTCGAGTCCCAGCACACCGTAGAGGTTCACCTCGGCGCCGTACGCGGCGTCGTTCCAGATCACGGCGAGGCCGCGCCCGCCGCAGTGCCGCACCGCCGTCTCCAGGTCGGCGAGGGCCATGAGCCCTCCGCCATCGCCGGAGGTCAGCACCACGGTGGACTCGAGGCGGGCATCGGCCGCGCCCGGCATGGACGGGAAGCCCGTGCCGATCGTCTGGTAGGCGGTGCCGACCATGAGCATGCGGTCGGGCCGGGCCACGGGCCAGTACATATTGGCCCAGCCGAGGAAGTGGCCGCCGTCGGAGACCACGACGCGCTCCGCGGGCAGCAGGGGCGCGAGCGCGGCCGCTGCGGCGCGAGGGTCGAGCCGCCCGTCCTCGGCCAGCTCGGCCGGGACCTCACGCTCGCGCAGCGCCGCGAAGTCCTGCGCCTCGCGCCAGCCCTCGCCCGCGCCGTCGAGCCCCTTGGCCCGCAGCCGGGAGACGAGCTCGCCCGCGACCCACGCGGCGTCGCCGCGCAGGTAGGTGCCCACGTGCGCGTGCGTGGCGGTGGGCTCGGTGTCCACCTGGATCACGCGCGTGCCCGGGGCAAAGAGCGCACCGAAACGCATCGTGAACTGGTTCAGGCCGGCGCCGAAGACCACCGCAACGTCGGCCTGAACCAGTTCACGATGCGTTTCGGTGCGCTCTTTGCCCCGGGCACGCGCGTGATCCAGGTGGAC
>JALAHE010000246.1 GCA_022712075.1 Galactobacter sp. | reverse complement strand
CTCGAAGTGCTTGCGGTACTCGTCGAGCGTCGTGGCGCCGATCGTCTGCAGCTCGCCACGCGCCAGCATCGGCTTGAGGATGCTCGCGGCGTCGATCGCGCCCTCGGCGGCACCCGCACCCACGAGGGTGTGGATCTCGTCGATGAAGAGGATGATGTCGCCGCGCGTGCGGATCTCCTTGAGCACCTTCTTCAGGCGCTCCTCGAAGTCACCGCGGTAGCGGGAGCCGGCCACGAGGGAACCCAGGTCAAGCGTGTAGAGCTGCTTGTCCTTGATGGTCTCCGGGACGTCGCCGCGCACGATCGCCTGGGCGAGGCCCTCGACGACGGCGGTCTTGCCGACGCCGGGCTCGCCGATCAGCACGGGGTTGTTCTTGGTGCGGCGCGAGAGGACCTGCATGACGCGCTCCATCTCGTGGGAGCGGCCGATGACCGGGTCCAGCTTGCCCTCGCGCGCGGCGGCGGTGAGGTTGCGGCCGAACTGGTCGAGGACCACGGAGCCGGCCGGGGTGCCCTCGGACTGGCCGCCGGAGGACACGCCTGCGCCTGCCTTCTCCTGGCCACCCTGGTAGCCGGAGATGAGCTGGATGACCTGCTGGCGCACGGCCTGCGAGTCGGCGCCGAGCTTGGCCAGCACCTGGGCGGCCACGCCCTCGCCCTCGCGGATCAGACCGAGCAGGATGTGCTCGGTCCCGATGTAGTTGTGGCCGAGCTGCAGGGCCTCGCGCAGCGAGAGCTCGAGCACCTTCTTGGCGCGCGGGGTGAAGGGGATGTGACCGGTGGGGGCCTGCTGGCCCTGACCGATGATCTCCTGCACCTGCTCGCGCACGGCGCCGAGCGAGATGTTGAGGGCCTCGAGGGCCTTGGCGGCAACGCCCTCACCCTCGTGGATCAGGCCGAGCAGGATGTGCTCGGTCCCGATGTAGTTGTGGTTGAGCATGCGCGCCTCTTCTTGGGCGAGCACAACAACGCGACGAGCACGGTCGGTAAATCTCTCGAACATGCGCATACTCCTTACGACTGACTTGCTCTCGATGCTACGCAGTCGTGCCCAAGCATGGGGGCCTGTTCGCCACGGGGCGAACGGTCCGCGCCCTGGCCGTTCGCGCTGCGGGTCAGCGCGAGCCGTGGGCCTTGCGATAGGCGCTGATGATGTCCTGATTCAGCCGGCCGCGATCGGAGACCGAGAATCCCTTCTTCTGCGCCCAGGAACGGATCTCCGAGGCGTCCTCCGCCGAGAACGGCGTGGCCCTGCGCCCGGCCTTGATGTACGGGGCGAGCAGCGCGCGCAGCTCATCCGCGTGCTCATCCGAGAGGTCAACCTCATAGTGCAGCCCGTCGATGCCGAACTTCACGGTGTCGGCCGCAACGGAGCCGTCCATGTCGTCGATCAACGAGACCTCAACCTTGCGCGCCATGTCGTTCTCCTTCTTGTGGAACAGTCTTCCGATGACAGGAACAGGAAGGAAGACTGTCAACAAAACATGTGGACCAACGGCACCTTATCCACTAATCAACACGGTGTCATCGCCATGCCAGAAGGCCATTCTTGGGCGTTTCTTTCCCTCGAAAGGTGAAGCCGGCGTCGGGAACCTCTTTTCCGCGAGAATAAGCGGTTTTTTAGTTCTCCGCCCGGCGGAATTAAGAATGCACAAAGGGATTTGTGTCGAAAAGATTCTTGCAGCCTCCGCGGCACCGCGCGCCACGGATGGCGCGCGGACGCAAGTGAGGGCTGGCGCCCTCCCCGTGGGGGGGAGGCCGCCAGCCCTCACTTCATGCGTGAAACGGTCACCGGTGCACGACGCCGCGTGGCCGCGACAGCGCCGAGGCGAGACTCGCGCCTAGGAGGCCTGGGCGCCGTCGTTCCCCTCGGAGGCGCCGGCGGAACCGGCGGAACCGGCCGCCCCCTCCGTACCCTGGCGCCGCGCCTTGGCTGCCGCCAGTCGCTCGGCATACTGCGCGTCGGCGCGGGCCTCGGCCTCGCGCTCGCGACGGTCGGCGTTGAAGATGCCTCGCATCACGAACCAGAACAGCAGGGCCAGCACGATCGTCGGCAGGAGCACCTGAACGTACGGCATGACGGCGTCCCAGAAGGCTGCCATGTCAGGCCTCGGGCTTCAGGAGCGGGAAGAGGATGGTCTCGCGGATGCCCACATTGGTGAAGAGCATGACCAGGCGGTCGATGCCCAGGCCCAGGCCACCCATCGGCGGGGCGCCGTACTCGAGCGCGCGCAGGAAGTCCTCGTCGAGGCTCATGGCCTCGTCGTCGCCGCCGGCGGCCAGGAGCGACTGCTCCGTGAGGCGCTCGCGCTGGATGACCGGGTCGATCAGCTCCGAGAAGGCCGTGCCGCGCTCCATGCCGCCGATGATGAGGTCCCAGGCCTCGATCACGCCGGGCTTGGAGCGGTGCGGGCGGGCCAGCGGCTGCGCTGCCGGCGGGTAGTCGTACACGAAGGTCGGATTCAGGAGCGTGGGCTCCACGATCTCACCGAAGAGCTCGATGACGATCTTCTCGGCCCCCCACTTGGGATCCAGCTTGACCGAGTGCTGCTCGGCGATGCCGCGCAGCACCTCCTCGGAGGTCTCCGGGGTGATCTCCTGCTCCACGGCCTCGGAGAGCGCCGGGTACACTGAGAGCCACTTCCACTCGCCGTCCAGATCGATGGTCCCGGCCGGCGTCTCGATCTGGCGGCCCGCGCCGATCGCGTCGGCGGCGGCCAGGACCATTTCCTTCATGCGCGCGGCGAGGACGAACTGATCGCCGTAGGCCTCGTAGCACTCGAGGGTGGTGAACTCCGGGGAGTGAGTGGAGTCCACGCCCTCGTTGCGGAAGATGCGGCCGATCTCGTAGACGCGGTCGATGCCGCCCACCACGGTGCGCTTCAGGTACAGCTCGGTCGCGATGCGCAGCGTCATGTCCTGGTCAAACGCATTCATGTGCGTCGTGAAGGGGCGGGCCGAGGCGCCGCCGTGCACCAGCTGCAGCATGGGGGTCTCGACCTCGACGTAGTCGTGGGAGTCAAGCACGGAGCGGATGGCCTTGGTGATCTTGGAGCGCTTGTAGATCATCTCGCGGGCCTCGTCGCGCACGATCAGATCCGCGTAGCGCTGGCGCACGCGGGTCTCCTCGTTGAGGTCGGCGTGCAGCACCGGCAGCGGGCGCAGCGCCTTGCTCGCCATGGTCCACTCGGTGGCCATGATGGAGAGCTCGCCGCGGCGCGAGGAGATGACGCGGCCCTTGATGAAGACGTGATCGCCCAGGTCCACGAGGTGCTTGAAGTCATCCAAAGACTCCTGGCCAACCTCGGCGAGGGAGAGCATGACCTGCAGGCGCGTGCCAGCACCCTCGGGGCCACCTTCCTGGAGGGTCGCGAAGCAGAGCTTGCCGGTGTTGCGCTGGAAGACCACGCGCGCCACCACGCCCACCACGTCTTCGGTCTCCTCGCCCGGCGCGAGGTGCTCCCACAGTTCGCGGACCTGGAGGAGGGAATGGGTACGCGGCACGCCAACGGGGTAGGCCTGGCCGCCCGCGGCGATGATCTCCGCACGCTTGGCCATGCGCACCGCACGCTGGTCGTTGTTGTCCACGGCCTGGGTATCGATCGTCTGCTCTGCGCTCACGGTTCACCATTCTACCGGCGTCGGGGCCGCCCGAGGGAGGGTCGTAGGGTAGGGCACATGGTGCTGCTCATGGGGGTGCGGACCGGGCGCAGGATTCAGATGCCCGACGGCGTGGCGTTGCGTGCCGATGTGCACTCACCGCGGCGCTCACTGGGGCGCGCGCCGCTGGTCTTGGTGCACGGGACGCTGGTCTCGCGGCGCGATTACCGCGCCTTCGCGCCGCTGCTGGCGCGGGCCTGGGGCGGCGAGGTGATCGTCTACGACCGGCGCGGGCGCAGCGATGTGCTCCCGCAGCTGCCCGAGCACTCGCTCGCCTCCGAGACCGCCGATCTGCTGCACGTCATCTCCGCAGTCGGCGCCGGCGGGGTGCTTGGCCACTCCTACGGGGGAACGGTGACCCTCTACGCCGCCGGGCAGGCTCCCGACGCGTGGCCGTGGGTCACCTACGACGCGGCCCTGAACCCGGGCGGCGTGCTGCAGGAGAAGTGGCGGCCCGAGTTCAGGGAGCTGATCGATGCCGGCGCGCTGGATGCCGGGTGGGCGCTCCTGGTGCAGGGACTCGGCACGGCCGGCGCCGTCTCGCGCCTGCCCCTGCCGCTGCTGCGCGTGGCCGGCCATGCCCTCAGCTCCGCCACTCCCGTGGGACGGCGCATGTACGCCGCCCTGCCCGGCTCGCTGCGGGAAATGGAGTCGATCCTGGCGCAGACCGCCCCGTTCCCGTTGCCGCGCCGCGGGCTCATGCTCAACGGCGGACTCTCCCCCGACTACTTCCACGACGCGAGCGCTGCAGTGACGCTCTCCCGGCCCGGCATCGAGCACCTGAGCCTGCCCGGACTGCTGCACAACGGGGTCATGCTGCCGCTGACCTCGCTGGCCCGGCTCGTGG
>JALAHE010000028.1 GCA_022712075.1 Galactobacter sp. | reverse complement strand
GGCTGATCGAGGACGTCCTCGAGGAACACCCAGGAGCGCGCCTTCACCCCGCCGGCAGCGCCGAGGCGGCGGCGCTGGCGGCGCCTGTCCTCCTCCCCGCCCTCCCGTGGGGTGCCCCGCTCGCCGAGACCCTTGGCGCGCTGGGCCCCGTGCTCCCAGGCCGCACCGTGCTCGATGTCTCGAATCCCTACGAGATGACGGCCCTCGGCCCCAAGCTGGCGCACTACGTTCCGGGCGGATCGGCCGCGGCCGCCGTGGCCGCGCTGCTGCCGCCCGGGACCGGCCACGTCCACGCCTTCACGCACGTCCGTTCGGCCGCCCTGGCCGCCGGCGCGGCGGCCGGGGCGCTGCTTCCCTACGTCTCAAACCACACGCACGACGACGCCGCTGTCGCCGCCTTGGCGGCGACCGGCTGGGTGCCGCTCCGGGTTGGGGGGATCGCCGATGCGGCGCTCGTCGAGGCCTCCGGCCCCTGGGACCGGGCGGCGGGACGCGACGGGCTGGGCGTCCCCAACGCGGACAGGGCCGCCGAGCTCGGGCTGATCGCTCAGCCCTAGCCCGGCGGCCCCGCCACAGCCGACGCGTCCGTTTACAACCCGAGCCGCGCCCCGATGCCGGCGGCCAGCTGGATCACCTCGTCCTGCCACGGCTTGAGGGGGTGCGCCGGCGAGTCGTCGAAGCTCATGCCGAAGGGGTCCTCGACCCCCGTCTCGTGCCCCGTCAGCGCCTCGAGCACGGCCAGCCCACAGAACGGAACGTGGACGGGCGAGTAGCCACCCTCGTGCGAGAAGACGACCTTTCCCTCGCACACCTCGTCGGCGATGGCGAGGATGGCCTGGGCCATGGCCTTGAACCCGCCGCTCGTCACGCTCATGCAGCCCAGCGGGTCGACGGCCCCCGGGTCGAAGCCGGAGGAGACCATGATGATCTGCGGTTTGAACGCGCGCAGGGCCGGGCCGGCCACCGATTCGATGGCCGCCAGGTAGGCGCCGTTGCCGCTGCCTGCCGGGAGGGGGATGTTGATGTTTGCCCCCTCCGCGCCGGGGCCTCCCACCTCGTCCAGCCCGCCCGTGTCCTGCGGGAAGAGACGGTCCTGGTGAAGGGAGATGGCCAGGACGTTCGGGTCGTCCCAGAAGATCTGCTGCGCTCCGTTGCCGTGGTGCACGTCGTAGTCGATGATCGCGACGCGCTCCACCCCGTGGACGGCCCGCAGCTCCTCGATCGCGACGCACACATTGGAGAAGAGGCAGTAGCCCATCCCCATCTCGCGGCGCGCGTGGTGTCCGGGGGGACGCACGAGGGCGTAGGCGTTGTCGACGTCGCCGCGCCACACCGCCGCCGCGGCGGCGATCGTCCCGCCGGCCGCGAGCTTGGCGATCTCGAAGGAGCCGGGGCCGAACGGCGTGAACCCGTCACCGCCGTCGCCGCCCCGCCCCGCCGATTGCACGCGGATGGACTCGACGTGCTCCGCGGTGTGCACGCGCAGGAGCTGCTCGTCGCTCGCCTCGTGCACTGGAAGGCGGGTGAGCTGATCGATCATCCCCGAGACCTCGACGAGGGCCGCTAGCCGGGACTTGGACTCGGCGCTCTCGAAGGTTTGGTATGGCTGGTTGAAGCCTCCCGCCGGCGCGATGCCGACGCCGCGGCCGGTGTCGTGCCACGCGTAGCGTTCGTTCCAGACGTAGCCGGTCGTGCGGGTGCTCATGCCTTCACCTCGAGGTGGCTTGCAGCGGCATCGGAGGCCGCTGGGACGGGTTCGTTGAGGGTGTTGAAGAGGGTGTCGACGCGCTCGCGCTCGGCGCGGGAAGCGGGAACCAGGTACGCGCAGGCGATGTAGACCAGGGCATTGGCGGCGAGTGCCACCACCCCGGAGGTCAGCCCACCGAGCCCCGGCACCGAGAGGGGGTAGAGGTACTGAAGGACGGCGGCTCCAACGAAACCGACGACCATGCCGGCCACCGCACCCACGGCGTTGCCGCGGCGCCAGAAGATGCCGAGCAGAAGGGCGGGGGCAAGCTGCACGACACCCTGGTAGCTCATCATCGCGAGGGACACGAGACCGGAGGTGGTCCCCGCCGTGGCCACGGCGATCACCGCGGCGATGAGGGTCAGCACGCCCACGGCGATCTTGCCGACGCGGGCGTCGCTCACCCGCTCGCCCTTGGCCACACCCACGATGTCGTTCGCGGTCTGGGCACCCAGGGCCTGCAGGTTGGCGCCGACGTTGCCCATGGTCGCCGCGACCACGCAGACGCCGGCCAGCGTCAGGAGAAGCGGCCCGCCCACCGAGGCGGCGATGAACCACACGGTGTCGGAGGCCTCGGCCACGCCGGGCATGGAGGAGGCGAGCAGGCCGAGGAGCATGAGCGCCGAGCCGAAGACCAGGAAGATCGGAGCGGCCGTGACGGCCGCCTTCTTGATGGCCGAGGTCGACTTGGTCGTGAACAGGCGCACGAAGATGTCGGGCCAGCACCATCCGCCCAGCGTGCCGGTGAGGACGAGGCTGAAGAAGTACAGCGGGCCGGCGGCCGAGTCGGGGCCGGGCAGCACCATCAGCGCCGGGTCGACGGCTGAGAGGCCGTGTCCGTGCCCCACCATCCACACGAGCAGGCCGAGGATGACGAGCGTGCCGAGTCCGTAGGCCACGAGGCCCTGCACCATGTCGGAGATGACCAGCCCGCGGGCGCCGAAGCGCACCGTCCACACCTGGCGCAGCACCAGCACGGCGATCCCGATGAAGGCCGCGGCCGAGGCCGACACCGCGCCGAAGGAGAGCTCGGCAAAGACGAGGGTCAGCGACTGCATGCCGAGGATGATCCAGGGGAAGGAGGCGAGGATGCCCACGATCGCCGCTACCACCCGCGTGGCCTTGGAGTTGTAGCGCAGGCCGATGAGATCGGCCTGCGTGCGCAGATCAAAGCGCTTGCCCCACACGTGCACCGGTTTGGCCAGGAAGAACATCATGACCACGGCCAGGAGGGAGTAGGGAACCAGGTAGAAGCCGATGACGCCGCCGGCCGCCGCGTAGCCCGCGAAGGAGATGAACACGGTGCCGGGGAGCCAGGTGTTCACAAACGCCATCGTGGAGAAGAACGAACCGAAGGAGCGCCCGCCGGTCGCGTACTCGGAGAAGTTCGCGTGCTTGACCTTGGTGCGCTCGAGCACCACCACGATGAGGACAAAAAGGACGGCCACGCCGCCGTAGCCGATGAGCCAGTTCATGCCGACTCCTCCTCGCGCACAGCGTCGATCCGGTACATCACGAAGAGGCTCGCCGTGACAAAGACGCACGCGCCGATCACGTAGGCGAGGGCCTGGGAGCCCACCCACCACTGGATGGGCGGGAACAAGAACAAGGCGGCATCGACGAGGGCGATGGCGATGAGCACGCCAAGCGCCCCGCGTCCGCGGCGGCGGGAAGAAGTCATGTCGCTCCTGGTGGGGATGAGGGACTGCCGGAACGTTCCGGCATGGTGATCAGTGTGACGGGAGACACGTCGAATGCACAAGGGGTGAAACACGATCTTTACGCGGGGACTCCCCCCCTACGATGGCAGGGTGAACTCCCCCAAGCGCATCACCATCGTCGACCTGGCTCGCGATCTGGGGCTCGCGAAGACGACCGTTTCGGACGCCCTGCAAGGCAAGGGGCGGGTCGCGCCCGAGACCGTCGCGCTCGTGCGAACCCGGGCCGAGGAGCTCGGCTATGTGCTCAACCGGGCCGCGCGCTCCCTGCGCAGCCGCTCGACTGGCGCGCTGGGGCTCTACATCCCTCCCGTGGTGCGCAACTTCTCGTTCTACATGGAATTCGCCTTCGGCGCCGCCGAGGCGGCGGCCCGGGCCGGGGCCGATCTCGTGCTCATCGCGCGCGATCACTCGGCCATGGTCGAGCAGCCCTCCGCCGTCGGCGGACTGCTCGTGATCGACCCCCTCGCCGGCGACCCCACCATCCAGCACTTCGTCGCCACGGGCCTGGACATGGTCTCGGTCGGACGACTCCCCGAGGCCTCGCTGCCCCACCACCTCGGCGTGATCGAGGCCGACCACAGCGGCCTCTCGCGCTCGGTGTTCGACGCCGTGTTCGCGCGCGGAGCGCGGCGCCCGGCCTTCCTCGGCTCCGACGGCACGTTCTTCTCGTCGTGGGCGGAGGACGTGGCCGCCAGCTACCGCGCGTGGTGCGCCGAACACGGCATCGAGCCGCTCGCCGACACCGTCTCGGTGGAGGCAGACACCATGGCGCTCTCCGGCAAGGTGAGCACCCTCCTCGCGGCCGGCGCCGACGCCATCATCACCGGCCCGCAGGGCTTCGCGGCCCGGGTGCTCCCGCTCGTCCGCGCTGCAGGCAAGGACCCGGCCGCCTTCCCGCTTGCCTCCCTCGTCGGCGATCCGAGCACGGAGCTCAACGACCCGCGCATCATCTCGGTCGACCTGCTCCCCCGGGCCTTCGGCGAGGCGTCGATCCGGCTGCTCGTCGACCGCCTCGGCGCGACCGGCCGCCCCGTGCACCGCACCCACGGCGGGCGCGTCGTGCACGCCGGGCCCTCCGACACGCCCGGGCGCGGGGGCGATTGACGCCAGCACTAGACTGGTCTGGCTATGGCGCTCACCATCACGTATCCCGAGGCCCTCCCCGTTTCAGCCCGCCGCGACGACATCATGGCGGCCATCCGTGAACACCAGGTGGTCGTCGTCGCCGGCGAGACCGGCTCGGGCAAGACCACCCAGCTGCCCAAGATGCTCCTCGAGCTCGGCCTCGACGCCGAGGTGAAGGGCCGCGACGGCAAGCCCCGCCGCCTCGTCATCGGCCACACCCAGCCGCGCCGTCTCGCCGCCCGCACCGTGGCCGAGCGCATCGCCGAGGAGCTCGGCGTGCAGATCGGCCAGGAGGTCGGCTTCCAGGTCCGCTTCACGGGCGAGGTCTCCTCCGAGACCCGCGTGAAGCTCATGACGGACGGCATCCTGCTGGCCGAGATCCAGCACGACAAGCTGCTCTCCCGCTACGGCGCCATCATCATCGACGAGGCGCACGAGCGCAGCCTCAACATCGACGTGTTGCTCGGCCACCTGAAGCGCATCCTGCCCGAGCGCCCCGACCTCAAGGTGGTCATCACCTCGGCCACGATCGATCCCGATCGCTTCGCCAGGCACTTCGGCACCCCGGTCCCGGCACCCGGCCACGCGCCGTCGGGCACCACCCTCCCCGCCCACGCCGATGCCGTGGCGCCGGAGGACGACGGCGTCGTGGAGCTGCCGGCGAACGAGGTCCAGGTCCGCGAGAACGGCGCCACGGTGACCCACGTGCGCCCCGCACCCGTCATCGAGGTCTCCGGCCGCACCTTCCCCGTGGAGATTCGCTACCGCCCGCTCTCCCCCGACGACGAGGACGGCGGCGACGAGCTGGAGCCGAGCGCGAGCGGCCAGGACCGCGACATGGTCGAGGCCGTCTGCGACGCCGTCGTCGAGCTGTCCCGCGAGGCCGACGGCGACATCCTCATCTTCTTCTCCGGCGAGCGCGAGATCCGCGACGCCGCCGAGGCCCTGCGCGGCCTCACGCCGCGGCACCCCCGCCTGCGGGACGCCGAGGTGCTCCCGCTCTTCGCGCGCCTCTCGCTCGCCGAGCAGCACGCCGTGTTCCGCCCCGGCGCCAAGCGCCGCATCGTCCTGGCGACCAACGTCGCCGAGACCTCCCTGACCGTGCCGGGCATCAAGTACGTGATCGACACGGGCGTGGCCCGCATCTCGCGCTACAGCCACCGCACCAAGGTCCAGCGCCTGCCCATCGAGGCCATCTCGCAGGCCAGCGCCAATCAGCGCTCCGGCCGCTGCGGCCGCGTCTCCGACGGCATCGCGATCCGCCTGTACTCGGAGGAGGACTTCGCCTCCCGCCCCGAGTTCACGGATCCGGAGATCCTGCGCACCAACCTCGCCTCGGTCATCCTGCAGATGTCCTCCATGGGCGTCGTGGCGCACCCGGCCGACGTCGTGAACTTCCCGTTCGTCGAGCCGCCGGAGTCCCGCGCCGTCAACGACGGCATCACCCTGCTGCGCGAGCTCGGCGCGGTGGGCGAGGGCAAGCGCGGCGCCATCACCAAGACGGGCCGCGAGCTCTCCCAGCTGCCCGTCGACGTGCGCCTGGGCCGCATGATCCTCGAGGCGGGTCGCCGCGAGTGCGCCACCGAGGTGCTCGTGCTCGCCGCCGGCCTCTCACTGCAGGACCCGCGCGAGCGGCCCACCGAGGAGTCGGGCAAGCGCCAGCGCGCCCAGGAGCTTCACGCGCGCTTCGTCGACAAGGACTCCGACTTCACGGGCTACCTGAACCTGTGGCGCTACCTGCAGGAGCAGCAGGAGGAGCTCTCCTCCTCGGCCTTCCGCCGCCTGTGCAAGTCCGAGTTCATCAATTACCTGCGCGTGCGCGAGTGGCAGGACCTCTTCAACCAGCTGCGCCAGATCGTCAAGCCGCTGCGCATGCGCGTGCCGGGCCGCGAGGTGGACCCCGTCGGCAAGCACGACGCCGTGCACCAGTCGCTGCTCTCCGGCCTCGTGCGCCACATCGGCCTCTGGGACGAGCGCAAGCGCGAGTACGCTGGCGCCCGCGGCACGCGCTTCGCGATCTTCCCCGGCTCGGCGCTCTTCAAGAAGAAGCCGACGTGGGCCATGGCCGCCGAGCTCGTCGAAACCTCGCGTCTGTGGGCCCGCACCGTGGCGAGCTTCGACCCCGACTGGGTGGAGCAGGTCGCCCCGCACCTCGTGAAGAAGTCCTTCTCCGAGCCGCACTGGTCCCGCCGCCAGGGCGCGTGCCTGGCCCACGAGAAGGTCACGGTCTTCGGCGTGCCCGTCGTGGCAGACCGCGTCATCCAGCTCGCCAGGATCAACCCGCGCCTGGCGCGCGAGCTCTTCATCCGCCACGCGCTCGTCGAGGGCGATTGGCAGACCCGCCACGCCTTCTTCGCACGCAACCGCGACCGCTTGAAGGAGATCGACGAGCTCGAGGCCCGCCTGCGCCGCCGCGATCTGCGCGCCTCCGACGAGGACCTCTTCGACTTCTACGACGCCCGCCTCCCGCAGGACGTCACGGACGAGCGCAGC
Organism: Galactobacter sp.; assembly: GCA_022712075.1. GTDB lineage: Bacteria > Actinomycetota > Actinomycetes > Actinomycetales > Micrococcaceae > Galactobacter. The sequence goes on along the minus strand of JALAHE010000028.1, from coordinate 5,912 downwards.
TTCGACGCGTGGTGGAAGAAGGAGCGCTCGGTCAACGGCCGGCTCCTCGACTTCGACCCGGAGGAGCTGCTGCAGGCCGACGCAGACGAGCTGGATTCCGACGCGTACCCGCGCACGTGGAACCACGGCTCGCTGCAGCTCGAGCTGCGCTACGAGTTCGACCCCACGGGAGCGACCGCCGACGGCGTGTTCGTGCGCGTGCCGGTGCTCTTCCTCAACCAGCTGGACCCCGAGCGCTTCCGTTGGGGCGTGCCCGGCCTGCGCGAGGAGCTCGTCACGGCCCTCATCAAGTCGCTGCCCAAGGCCGTGCGCAAGTCGTTTGTGCCCGCGCCCGACGTGGCCAGGCAGGCCGTCGCGGCGCTGGCCGAGGACGCGGACCCCGCCACGGACGACCTCCTGCCCGCGCTCGAGCTCGTGCTGCGCCGGCTCAAGGGCGTCGTCATCCCGCCCGGTTCCTGGGACCTCTCCCGCATCCCCGATCACCTGCGCCCCTCCTTCGAGGTGATCGGCGAGCGCGGCAAGGTGCTCGGCTCCTCGCGCGATCTCGCGACCCTGCAGGCCAAGCTGGCGGGCGAGAACCGCCGCGCCATCGCCGCCTCCCTCGGGACCAGCGCCGAGCAGCTCAACGCGGCGGCCGGGAAGCCGGGTGCCCCGAAGCACGACGGCGGGCGGCCCGGTTCGCCGGCCGGCGCCGGCGGGCGCGGGGCCGGGAACGGCGCCAAGGGCGCCGGCGGCACCCAGGGCGGCCGCGACGTCGTGCAGGGCAAGCCGGGCACCGGCAAACAGGCGACCAATCCCTGGCACCGCACGGGGCTGACCTCGTGGCCCGACGACCTGGGCGAGCATGGCAAGCTGCCGGAGAAGGTCGTCACGACCGTCAAGGGCCAGCAGATCACGGCCTATCCGGGCCTCGTGGACCGCGGCGAGAGCGTTGACCTCACGGTCTTCCGCAACCCGGCCGAGCAGGCGGCGGCGCACCGCAAGGGCGTCATCCGCTTGCTGCAGCTCACGGTTCCCTCGCCGCAGCGCTACGTGCTCGATCACCTCAACAACAAAGAAAAGCTGGCCTTCAGCCAGTCGCCGCACGGCACCGTTGAATCGCTCATCCGCGATTGCACGTGGGCGGGCATCGACAAGCTGGTCCCGCCCGTGCTGCCCATGATGAAGTCCGAGTTCACCTCGCTCTTCCACCTCGTGCGCGCGGAGATCATCGACACGGTCTTCTCGGTCGCCTCGACGGTGGAGAAGGTGCTCGCGTCCTCGGTGCGGATCACGAACAAGCTCGCCGGCATGAGCGGGGGCGCGCTCAAGGACACCGTGGAGGACGTGCGCTCGCAGATGCGCGGGCTCGTGTACCCGGGCTTCGTCGCCTCCACGGGCTACGCGCAGCTCGCCCACCTTCCGCGCTATCTGACGGCCGTGGAGCGGCGTCTCGACAAGGTCATCGCCGGGGCCCTCACGAAGGACCTGCAGGGCCTCGACGTGATCCAGGAGCTCGAGGACGAGTACGACGCGGCGCTGGACCGCACGCCGGCCGGCGCCGCGCACCCGGCCAAGCTGCTGCCCGTGAAGTGGATGCTGGAGGAGCAGCGCGTCTCGCTCTTCGCTCAGGAGCTCGGGACGGCCTATTCGGTCTCCCCCAAGCGCATCCGCGCCGCCATCAAGGAGGGACTGACGGGCTGAGCCCCTCTCCCGATGCACGCGCCGCGGCCCGTCCCCTGATGGGGGCGGGCCGTTCTGCGTCAGTTCTCGATGGCGACGTCGAAGAGGTTCCCGTCCGGGTCGGCGAAGGTGACCCAGCGGAAGCCCTCGTCGCCGAACTCGCCGATCTTGACCGCGTCCAGCTCCAGGAGCCGGGACTCCTCCGCCGCCAGGTCGTTCGTGGCGAAGTCGAGATGCAGCTTGTTCTTGCCCGGCGTCGGCTCGTCGACGAGCTGGAAGGCAAGGCCGGGCTGACCCTCGCCGAGCATGACAAAGGCGCCCGTCCCAGATTCCTGGAGCCGGGCGCCGAGCACCTCCGCCCAGAACGTGCCGAGGCGGATGGGATCCGCCGAGTCGATCGTGATGAGCGCGAGGTTCAGAGTCATTCTGGGAACGCTAGTGCACGTCCCCGTCCGGCGAAAGAGTCGGCGTGCGGCGGCCTGCTACCCACACGAGGAGCGCGCCGGAGGCGGCGACAAGCACGATGCCAGCGCCGGCGCTCCAGGTGAGCGCCTGGCCCATGAAGAGCAGGCCGGCGAGCGAACCGAGCACGGGGTCGAGGGCGAACCAGGTCCCCACCACGCGCGCGTCGGCCACGCGGCCGGCCAGGGTGTCCATCGTGAACGTGAACGCCACGCCCAGCACCGCGGAGACGGCGAGCAGGCCCCACTGGGGCACCGTGACGGAGGCGAGGTGCGGCAGCGAGAACGGCAGGGTGAGCACCGCGGCGACGCCCACGGACAGCGCGAGGTCGCCCAGGCCGCCGTCGGCCTTGCCCACGCGCGAGGCCATCACGGTGTAAAGACCGAAGAACACGGCGCCGCCCAGGGCAAACGCGTAGCCGAGCGGGTCGAAGTAGCCGCCCGGGCCGAGCGAGATGAGCAGGACGCCAGCGAAGGCGCCGAGCGCGCACAGCGCCTCGCGGACGTGGCGTGAGGCGGCAAGGGCAACGACGCACGGGCCCAGGATGTCGAGCGTGACGGCGATGCCGAGCGGGATCCTGTCGATCGCTGCGTACAGGCACGCGTTCATGGCGGCCATGGCCACGCCGTAGCCCACGATCCCGAGCCAGTCGGAGCGGGACCGCCCGCGCAGGCGCGGGCGGAAGACGATCAGCAGCAGGACCGCGGCGATGAGCAGGCGCAGGCCCGAGGTCTCGAAGGGGCCGAGCGCCGCGAAGAGCCCGGCGGCGATGACCGAGGAGACCTGCAGCGCCGAGGAGCCGAGCGCCACGAAACCGCCGGCCTTGAGCACCGCACCTCGCTGCGGGGCCGCCGGGCGGGTGCCCTGCTTGCGCTCCTGGGAGGCCTGCGCGCTCACGCCTGCGGCACGAACTCGCCGTGCCCCTGCGTCACGAGCGCCGCGCGCAGCGTGTGCAGGGCGGCGTCGAACTCCTCGGCCGGCACGTCGGTGCGGGCGCGGGAGAGGTCGAAGTCGGCGAGCGAGTTCACGGGCCAGACGTGTAGGTGCAGGTGCGGCACCTCGAAGCCGGCGATCTCCAGCCCGGCACGCTCGGCGCCGAAGGCAGCGACCTGGGCCCTGCCGATGATCTGGGCGACGACGCTCAGGTGCGCCACAAGCTCGGCCGGGGCGTCGGTCCACTTGTCGATCTCTTGGCGCGGCACCACGAGGGTGTGGCCGGTGCTCAGGGGGCCGATGGACAGGAAGCCGACGCAGAGCTCGTCCTGCCAAACGAAGCGGCCGGGCAGCTCGCCGGAGATGATGCGGGTGAAAAGGGTGGCCATGGGGTTCTCTCCTGCCGGTGGGGCGGTGGGGATGGGAGGTCTTACAGGGTCGAGTTATCCAGGACAAAGCGGTAGCGGACGTCACCGGCCACCATGCGGTCCCAGGCCTCGCCGAGGTGCTGGGCGTCCACGGTCTCGATGTCGGTTGCCACGCCGTGCTGCGCGCAAAACTCCAGCATCTCCTGCGTCTCGGGGATGCCGCCGATCTTGGAGCCCACAAGGCTCAGTCCGTTGCGCACCAGCAGCGCGGCGTCCACGGCCTGTCCCGCCTCGCCGCCCGGCGGCAGGCCGATCTGGGCCAGGCGGCCCGTGGGACGCAGGGTCTTGAGCAGCGCGTTGACGTCGTGCGGCGCCGAGATCGCATCGATGACGACGTCGAGGGTGCCGGCCGCAGCCGCCATCGCCTCGGGGTCGTTGCTCAGGATCGTGTGGTGGGCGCCGAGGGCGCGCGCGGCCTCGAGCTTCGACTCGCTCGTGGTGAAGGCCGTGACCTCCGCGCCCATCGCCGCGGCGAGCTTGACGGCAAGGTGGCCCAGGCCGCCGATGCCGGCGACGCCCACGCGCGTGCCCTCCCCCACGCCGGCGGCGCGCAGCGGGGAGTAGCTCGTGATGCCCGCGCAGAGCAGGGGCGCGGCCGCGGCGGGGTCCAGGGCGTCCGGCACCTTGAGCACGAAGTCCTCGGCCACGACGATCGACGTGGCGTAGCCGCCCTGCGTGCGCTCGGCGTGGAAGCGGTCCCAGGCGCCGTAGGTTCCCACGGAGCCCTTCTCGCAGAACATCTCCTGGCCGCGGCGGCAGGCGTCGCACTCTCGGCACGAGCCAACGAGGCAGCCAACGCCCACGCGGTCGCCCACGGAATGCGCGCTCACCGCGGAGCCCGTGGCGACCACGCGGCCCACCATCTCGTGCCCCGTGACGAAGGGCAGGGCGCGGCCGCCCCATTCCCCGCGCGCGGCGTGCACATCGGAGTGGCAGAGCCCGCAGAACTCGACCTCGATGACGACGTCGTGCTCCCCCGCCGCGCGGCGCGGCAGGAAGATCTCCTCGATCTCGCCGCCGAGGCTGCGCACGCCGCGGGCCACGGCGGTGTGCGCGAGGCCCGTCGCGGCGGCGGCCCGTGCCTCTGCCGCGCCGCTTGGCGTGCCCTCTGGGTTCGGCCCGGCGGGGGCCTTCGGCGCGCTCACGGCGCCGTCCGGCGCCTCGCTCAGTTGCTGGCGCAGAGCCTGAAGGGCGGCGGGCGTGGGCGGGCGCAAAACGGTCATGGGACCAATCTAGTCGCCGCGGCCCGGCCGGTCAGGACCGGCGCTGCGGGCAAGCACCCACCGCTCCGCGACTTTTTCGCTGCTCCTCGACAAAGAATCGCGGGGAAGCGAAAAAGTCGCGGGATCGCGGCGAGGGCGGCGGTGCTATGACCCGGCGCCGGTCGCGACGGGGCGGGCCGGATCGTTCGACCATTGCGACCAGGACCCGGGGTACAGCGCCCCGGACACCCCTGCCACCGCGAGCGCCAGGAGCTCGTGGCTCGCCGTGACGCCCGAGCCGCAGTACGCGCCAACGGGCGCGCCCTCCGCGCTCACCCCGAGCGCCGCGAAGCGCTCGCGCAGCCGATCGGGAGAACGGAAGCGCCGTCCGGGGCCGAGGTTGGCAGCCGTCGGAGCGCTGACGGCGCCGGGGATGTGCCCGGCGCGCGGGTCGATGGGCTCCTCGAGGCCCAGGTACCGCGGCTCGGCGCGGGCATCGAGCAGCACGCCGGTGCCGGCCAGCGCGGCGGCGCCGTCCGCGTCCAGCACGGGCATCAGGCCCCAGCCGGGCGCGGCGGGCACGGCCGGCGCCGGGGGCGTCCCTGGGCCCTCCTCCGTGTCGCCGCCGGCGGCAATCCAGGCCTGGACGCCGCCGTCGAGCACCCGAACGGGAAGCCCGGCGTGGCGAAGGAGCCACCAGGCCCGCGCGGCCGACAGGCCGCCCTGGTCGTCGTAGACCACGGCCAGCTGGCCGTCGGCGAGGCCCCAGCGGGCCACGCTCGCGGCAAAGGCCTCGGGGCTCGGGAGCGGGTGCCGCCCCGCCTCGGGCGAGGGCGGCCCGGCGAGCTCGGCGCCCAGGTCCACGAAGACCGCGCCGGGCAGGTGCGCCTCGAGGTAGTCGCCGTAGCCCACGGGATGGGACGGGTCCTCCGGGCGCGCGGCCACGAGCTGCCAGCGCACGTCCAGGAGCAGCGGAGGCGTGGCCGAGCGCAGCAAGGCGTCGAGCTCGCGCGCGCCGATGAGCTCGCCCGTGGGCGCCGCGGCGGCAGGGGGGACGGTGGCGGGGATACTCATGACTCCTCCTGGTGGTGGCTGGGTCTCACCGTACGACGGCGCGTGGCCGGCTGGGAACGCGGCGCGCCCCCCCGCCGCGGGGGGCCGGTGGGCCCGCTCGCGGCCCGGCTCGGGGTCAGACGTCGATGGACTCCCCCCAGGCCCCGCCCGC